>CAYZXR010000084.1:0-4427 GCA_964482475.1 uncultured Planctomycetia bacterium
TACAACTTCTGTGTTTATTCCTTCATAATCTGATGCCGGGAATCCTGTATATATCCAAAGAAAGGAACATACCTGCGTAAAGTCCTTTCCGGCTCTTTTCTGTGTCATCCCGGATTCGGTTAGCAAAACAATTTCGCCCGGCTCTAAATATTTATTTATTTTGAAACCATTATTTGGAAACGCACTGGTTTCGGCCGTTACAGCCCACATACCATCTTTTTCTCCAACGATTAGCGGCGTATATCCACACCTGTCACGAGCCGCGTAAATACCATCCTCATTAAGCAACAAAAGAGAACATGATCCCTCGATAACATCAAACATTTTTTCGATACCATCAACAAGATCATCACCCTGGCTTACAAGTTTAGCGATAAGTTCTGTTACGTTAACAACCCCTTTTGAAACCTCACTAAAAGATATCCCTTTGCGCAGAAGATCAGCAACAAGTTCTGTTTTATTCTCGATAAGACCGCTGGTAACAATGCAAAAAGGCCCAAATTTTGAATTTAAATATATAGGTTGTTCATTGCTATCGGAAATCACACCGATACCTTTATTTCCTTTCATTTTATGACGATCTTCAAAGAATTTAGACTTGAACTGGCCCTGACTGATATTGTGTATCTGCCTTTCAAAATCATCTCCGATTACAGCCATGCCACCGTATTCAGTACCAAGATGAGAGTGGTAATCTGTACCATAGAACAACGCTTCCGAACAGTCTGTTTTTGAAATTGCTCCGAAAATACCACTCATTTTTTGCTCCTATCGTTGATCGAATTAGAATATTAAAATACTAGTACCTTCTTGAGGGTCATCGTTGAACTCCGAGGGATAAACACGAGGGCAGTATATCATAAACTCATAAAGCTGGCAATAGGATATGCAAAAATATGACACACTAAACAATAATCAGAAATAAATGTCTCTTTCGCCGTTTTTAATCTTGTCATACCCTTCCATAAGCCTGGGATATGACTTAGGCATCTTGAGTTTTATCTCCTCTATCTCTCTGGCGATAACCTTTTCGCCGGCAACTCTGGTTTTTGGACTCGCAAAATCGTCCAACCATTCCCTAAAGGTAAGTACCGCATTCAACTTACAAAACTTACCCTCTTCGCCGGTTTTTAAAAGTTCCATAATACATTTACCTGTTCTACCGCAACGATACCCCGCCGTGCAAAACGATGTTATATAACCGTTCTCGGCAAGTTCTCCGATCGCTTCGTCAAGACTCCTTGTATCACCTAAAAGAAACTGCTGACGTTCATCATGTTGGCCTCCAAGCTCTTCGCTGTACGCCCCTATACCGATCTTTGAGGACGCGTCTATTTGTGTTATGCCCAGAGGCAGGGCGCGTCTCCTGATATCCGCTGTTTCTCTTGCCGTAAGAATCATACCGGTATGGGGAACCGCAAGACGTATAACTGTAATCAGCTTCATAAAATCCTCATCACTTACCATGAATTTTGAATCATGCGTAACCGGAGAGTTCTGTGCCGGCTCAAGTCTGGGGAAAGAAATTGTATGCGGTCCCACACCAAAGCGTCTCTCCAACTCTATTGAATGATACAATAAGCCCATAACCTCGAACTTCCAGTCATAAAGCCCAAAAAGCACTCCAAGCCCAAAATCGTCAATACCGGCTTCAAACGCACGATGCATACAATATAAGCGCCACCTATAGTCAGCTTTTATTGTACCCGCCGGATGCACTGTCTGATAAGTATTATGGTGGTATGTTTCCTGGAAAACCTGATATGTACCAATTCCCACCTCGTGAAGCGTCTTTAGATCCTTTATGGACATAGGGGCCGCATTAACATTAACACGACGGATCTGACCTGTCCCATTTTTTGTCGGAACTACTACAGAATATATTTCTTTAATGCTTGAGGCTATGTAATCCGCATCTGTTTTTGGGTGTTCTCCATAAACAACTATCAACCGTTTATGCCCTATGTTACCCGCAAGAACCTCAATTTCCCGCCGAATCTCAGGCGGGGTAAGGACTTTTCTCTCAGCCTCAGTATTCTCACACTTAAAACCGCAATATGAACAGTTATTTACACATAAGTTTCCGAGATATAAAGGCGCGAATGTAACGATCCTGTTGTCATAGACTTTTTTCTTTACGCGCCCCGCGGCATCTTTCATTTCTTCCCATAAACTCTCATCCTTAACATTCAAAAGTGTCGCGGTTTCATCCGGTGTCAATGTCTCAATAGTCATAGACTTTTGGATTATATCCCTTATTCTTGCAGGATCGTCAGGTCTCTTCACCTTAATCTTTTCCTCTATCTCCTGGTCAGGAATAAAATCTTCTTTTCCATCCATATATTTCGAGATCTCTTTTTCGATAATCCTACCGTCCATCCAAGAACGCATATCATTAACTGGCAAACTCATTTTTTCTCCTTTTCCGCTTCCTGAAAAGCTTCTAGCGCGTCCGGAAACGGCGTAAGCACCCTTTCCAAGACATTAGTTAAATAAGCAATACAAACACCATAATTGGTTATAGGAACTGATTTTCCCCCTGCCCGACGCATACGGGACAGCATCTCACGCCTTGTTATCATGCACGCACCGCAATGTATAACAAGCTTATATTCCTCTATATCTTCCGGAAAATCCCGTCCGGCACAAGAATCTATATTAAGAGATCCACCAACGTATTCTTCCAACCATCTGGGTATTTTAACCCGCCCAATATCGTCCTCAATAGGATGATGACTACACGCTTCGGCTATTAGAACTCTGTCTCCGGGTTTCAAGTCCTTAATGCGAGAAGCGTCCCGCGCCATGCCGGCAAGATCACCTTTATTCTTAGCAAAAATTATTGAAAACGTTGTACATGCTACGTCGGGCGGTGTTTCTTTCACCATTCTTAAAACGACTTGAGAATCACATATAACCAGATCCGGCGGATTTTTGAGGTTATCCAGCTGAGCCATATAACCTGTTTCTTTTACTACAATGGCTGAGGCATCATTATCCAGCGTCTCCCTTATCATCTGTACCTGAGGAAGTATTATTCTACCCTTGGGCGCTTCCATGTCTATCGGGACTATCATTAAAACTACACCTCCCGGAGGCACAAGAGAACCCGCCAATACCGGTGGTTTCATGAAATCGTCAGGACACAGATCTATCAAGCACTGCTTAAGTTCTTCAACATACCCATCGCGGGCTTCGGTGTTCAGGCTGGAGCAGACTATCACACCTTGAGTTTTCTTATTGAAAGTTTCTATGAACTTGTCTGTAGGAGGCGCAATATCGCTTTTATTAACAATTGCAATAACCGGTATTTCGCGGCTCTTTGCTTCATCTATGATCTCATCTTCATATTTATCCCATTTCCCGGATTCGATCACAAGCAAGATGATATCAGACCGATCAAATATCTTCTGACCTTTCTTTATTCTTAAATCCGATAAAGTCGATGTATCATCCACACCGGCGGTATCTAAAAACACCACAGGACCTACCGGTAATAACTCCATAGTCTTCTCTACAGCATCCGTAGTCGTTCCGGGGACATGCGAAGTAATAGCAAAATCCTGGCCCGAGACCATATTAAGGAAACTGGATTTCCCAACATTCATTCTGCCAAAAATACCTATTTGCAATCTCAAGGATTTTGGAGCGTTCTTCATTATCTGTTATCCCTTTTATGCCTAAGCTTTTTTGCTTAAAGCTGACTTTACAGTTACACCATCGATCGCGCCAAGCCTCCCTGTAAACGCTCCTAATTCATCAGTTGTCGCGTCTATTACCAGCGTTATCACGGAACGATTTTCCTTAACCTCCGGCACTCCCATTCTTGCCACAATAATGCCGCCACTTTCCAAGAGCACTTCATTAACGCTTTTAGCTCCTTTTCTTCTATCCTCTATTATTATCCCCACAAATCCTAAACGTTTTTCCATTATTCCTCCAAAAAAATATCCCGTCCTTATCATGGATTCCTGTGATAAGGCCGGGATATAAAACTGCTTCTACCCTTAATTACTTGCCTACCCCTAGCGTCAGGACTTATGCCCCTTACCGCAGGATATCCTACTATTCATCTTTATCCGGTTTTATGCGGATCTACTTCGAAAATTCTTCTATCGCCTTGTCGACAAGAGTCACGTACGTCATTACGCTTGAACCACCAACAAGAACAGCAACCATACACGCTTCCAACATTTCTTCCTTTGTCCAACCGACGTCAATACAATGCTGAACAGCTTTGGGAATACATACCGGACATTTCTCGGTAGTACTTGCAACCAAAAGAAGTAGCCATTTCGTCTTTTCGGGCAATATTTCCGATTGAGTAATAGCTTCTTTCTCTTTCAAGAAAGCCTCATAAGGCCCCGGAATAGTTTTCCGGATATCTGTCATTCTCGCGTTGAACTCTTTCAACGTATCACCGGGTT
>CAYZXR010000085.1:0-4327 GCA_964482475.1 uncultured Planctomycetia bacterium
AAGTATATTAGTATCTACCTGTATGTCGCCTTCGGCTCGTGCCTCAAACACAGTTGCGTCAATATCAGCCTCAAGTACGATCGCGCCACCCGCGTTTGCCTCAATATCAACAGTTTCGGCTTCAATCTCACCGGTAACCGCTATATCCCCGTCACCAACCATCCTGACAAGCCCGCTATCGGCGATATCCATCTGAGTGGATTTAATGACACCTTCCATATTAATGGCCGCTTCAAATACTGTTGTAAGTGATTCGGCATCCAAGATAACCTGTCCGCCTATAGCTTCTAACGTACCCGTATTTTTTATCTGATCGGTTATGGGATTACCCTCGTGGTCTAGTATTTCTGATGCGGCCTTTTCTTCTATGGCCACAGAAATAAGTCCGTCATGAGAAAGATGAAGTCTGATAGCATCGCAACCTGCCAAAATAATTCTTCCAACCGGCGCTATGATCTTTCCTGTGTTTTCTATTCCACCGGCAATCAGGACACCGAACCCGCCTCTTCGAATTGTGATCTCTCCTTCATTCAAAAGAAGGGCATCGAGATTTTCTTTCGACATTCTATTGAAGACAAAATCACCGTTGATAAAATCTGCACTATTGATATCTCTTGTCGAAAGTATTAAACTTCCGGCGTTAATACTCGCGTTTTGTCCAACATAAATTCCTGCTGTGTTGACCAACGCAAAAAGTCCGTTACAATCAAGTGAACCTAAAAGTTGAGATAGCGATCCTGAGGCATCACGAGCAAGGAGTTGTGAATCGCTTGATGCTAGATTGACAAGAACTGATTCATTTTCTGAAATATTAAAAGAGGAAAAATTTATGATAGTTGATGGATCACTCGCGTTGATTGTCATTTGATTATCATTGATGTCGATACTCGCGCTTCCGTATTCGACATCCCAATCACCGGGCAGAGAAAAAGCGCCAACGACGGAGAAACACACCATCGCCATCGCTGCTAAAAATATTTTCCCTGCTTTGTATCTACCCATCTTACTTCTCCAAAAAAAACTTCGGCTCTAACGACCACTATTATATACGCACTTAAAAGTAATAATGTGCCGTATTCAACTCTATACGTTGACCTATAAAATATACCATAGCTGTGCTTGAAATGCAAAAAAAATAGCCTATTGTTTCTCCTTACACCTCCCCCTCATATATGCCCTCATAACTACTTATATTCACATGACTTATCTTTTTAAATTTTTTTAGAAAGTTCCATGATTTCCCCTCCCATAGGTCAAATATTCAATTATCCCTGACCCCGTTTTTCACCAAATTTCACCCCTTACGTAGGAGCAATTGGTAGGTCATGAATATAGATGGCAAATCATGACTTATCTTTTTAAATTTTCTTATAAAGTTCCATGATTTCCCCTCCCATAGGTCAAATATTCAATTATCCCTGACCCCGTTTTTCACCAAATTTCACCCCTTACGTAGGAGCAATTGGTAGGTCATGAATATAGATGGCAAATGTAGTGGCAGGTTCCTAACCTGCCCTGAAATGTAACCATATTTTTTGTAATGTTTGTGATGCGACAAATATAAAGGGCGGGTTTAGAACCCGCCCCTACACCCCGCGTCATTATACACATGCTCAGGAAATCGCCCCCACGATATCGTTCATGCGGACAACATAGGTCCGCCCCTACACAACCGTATCACAATGCATATGATCGGAAAAAGATCGTCTGTACAAATAACTTGAAAGATTTGTGATCGTTCTTGTGTCTACAATTGTAAAGGACGAACCAATGCCGGGAAAACAAAAAACAATTAGATTGAAAGACTATGATTACACACAAGCCGGAGCCTATTGTATAACCGTGTGTAAGAATAACTATAGATGCATATTCGGGAAGGTGATTGACGCAACAATGGTGTTGAATGAATGTGGTAAAATTGTTGATAAATTTTGGAATGAAATTCCCGAACATTTTCCACATGTTACATTGGATGAACATATTGTAATGCCAAATCATATTCATGGGATCATAAGCATAGGTAGGGGCAGGTTCCAAACCTGCCCTGAAATGTAACCATATTGTTCATGATGTTTGTGATGCGAGAAATGTAAAGGTCGGGTTTAAAACCCGCCCCTACACCGACGATAGGAACAGTTATTCAATGGTTTAAAACAATGTCAACTAACGAATATATCCGTAATGTTAAAATTGGAAATTATCTATCATTTAACACTCGTCTCTGGCAACGTAATTATTATGAGCATGTTATACGTAACGAATCCGAATTAACCCGTACTCGTGAATATATAGCGAACAATCCCATTCGATGGAATGAAGGAAAAATTGCAGGAGCACACCTATGTGTGTACGGTGAAAATTAAAATATTCGAGAATAAACCAGTACGTGAAGTATGAGGTTGGTATAAACCGCGGCGGCAAGATCATCAAGCATGACCCCCCACCCGCCTTTTATCTTCTCGATCTGCCGGATAGGCGGCGGTTTCAGGATATCAAAAAGACGAAATATGATAAACCCAGTCAGAACATATGCCGGGCTCAACGGTATAAGGAAAAACACCGGAAACATGCACGCAAACTCATCAATAACAATATACGATGGATCCTTAACACCAGAATTCGATTCCATTTTAGCCGAAGAAAACACCCCAAGCATAAAAAGACATATGAATACCACGATGTAAAGAAAAATATTACCATGCATAACTATGCACAAGATAAGACCCGCAAGACTACCCCATGTACCCGGGGCTAGCGGCAACCGACCTAAACCAAAAACTGTGGCTATATTATCATATATTTTTTTCTTCATCTTTACCATTCTGAATATATTTTTTATTTCCAACAATGTATGAAACTCCGCTTCCAACAGTGAACACCACCGTTATCAGCATAAGAATAAATATTACCTGCCTGTACCAATATTCGAATGAAGGGTTCCAGAAATCGAAAACTTCTACTCCAGATTCTTTAAAAATAATAAATAGCAGTATGACTACTATCGAAAACATTTGCGAAAACGTTTTATGCTTGCCCCCCACACCTGCAGGCAACACTTCATTGTTTTTAAGAGCAAGAATTCTTAAACTCGTTACAAGCAACTCTCTCATTATGATAACTACAAGTATCCAAGCCGGAATGAGTTTCATCTCAACAAAAGCAAGAAAAGCGGCTAACGTAAGCACCTTATCAGCTACCGGATCCATTATCCTTCCAAAATCAGATTTCAGATCGTATTTTTTGGCGATGAATCCATCCAGATAATCACTCAAAGCGGCTATCATAAACGTCACAAGCGCGGCTATCTTAAAAACTATGCCATTGGAAAAAAGAAAAATCATGAAAATAAATGTAAGAGCTATCCGAGCAATCGTTATTTTGTTTGGTAAATTCATTTAGCGACTCCAATAAGATCATATTCCATGGTACCGGTAATCTCCACATTGACGAAATCACCGACACTTATATTTTTTCCTTCTACATATATATTACCATCAACTTCCGGAGCATCCATATAACCCCGTCCAATAAACTGGTCGGACCCCCCTGAAACTTCTTCATCAATCAAAACCCTCAATGTTTTTCCAAAATATTCAAGATTATTCTCACGGGATATGTCTTGCTGCAAGCGCATAACAGCGTCAAACCTTTCTCTTTTTACATCTTCCGGGATCTGTTCCGGAAAAACCGCGGCCGGAGTGCCTTCCTCGGGTGAGTAAATAAAAGCTCCTAGTCTCTCAAATTTTGTCTCTTTCAGGAAATCCAGAAGTTCAGTAAACTGCTTGTCAGTTTCCCCTGGAAACCCCACAATAACCGATGTCCTCAAAACAACATCTTTCATTCGATCACGCAAACAACTTATGAAGTATTTCATCTTTTCGGCTGTGACACGTCGATTCATCTTCTTCAATATCTCATTGTTTATATGCTGAATTGGGAAATCGATATATCTACAAATGTTATCTGTCTCAGCAATGACAGATACAAGCTCGTCAGTAAAATGCGCGGGATGGGTATATAGCAATCTTATCCATCCATCGGACATTATCGGAGCTAGCCCTTTCAAGAGCAGCGACAGTGTTTCTTTTTCTTTTCCCTCGGTACCAAAAGCTGTTATATCCTGCGCTACGAGGATAAGTTCTTTAATTTTACGTTCGAATTTTATTTTTTTCGCTTCGTCTAAAACGGAATCTATAGTACGACTACGCAACGGTCCACGAAGATCCGGGATAATACAGTAACTACACCTATTTGAACACCCTTCCTGTATTTTCAGATACGTGTAATGTTCGGGAGTCAAAAAAACTCTGGTATTCGTGTTGTCATA
>CAYZXR010000086.1:0-2814 GCA_964482475.1 uncultured Planctomycetia bacterium
TGTAACATTGAATAAACTCCTTATTTAGGTTAAGACGTGTTTCTTGTATTATATGTTTTTTGTGAAGATAGTCAAGAGTCCATAGTGAATCGCTCCAAATTTTGGTGGGTAACCGTGTGTTACACAGAGGCTATAACGAAGGTCCGCAAGCCGAAGGCGCAGCGAACCATCCGTAAAATCTCTACGACATTTTACGGATCAAAATTCGGAGTACCATCAAAAAATAAAAGGAAGATTTTTAGATGGCAGAAATGTAGGGGCGGGGTCACCCCGCCCTTAGAGTCCCAACAGAAACGTCAAGCAGGCTCTTTCAAGGGCGATCATTCTCATATATGCTTGTTCAATATCGCAACCAACGGAAACCGCGCCGTGTTTTTTTATTAAGACCGCATTTGAGCCCTGTTTAATTTCCGAGGCTATGGCTGCGGCTAATTCATTCGAACCCGGCGATAAAGATTCTATTGTTGGAACCGCGCTTTCAACGATGTACTGGAATTCATATGAAATATCCTCATCAAGGATAGCAATCTTTCCAGCGGCAGCTACCATTGCTGGAGAATGAGCGTGCACAACAGCTCCGACGTTGCGTCGGGCATGATAGCAAGCGAGATGAAAAGGGGTCTCTGTGCTTAACACATCCTTTTTTTTCTCTACATCCTTAAAAGGAACACTCACATAGTCACTTATCCGACCACTAGACATGTCGGTACCTTGCTTCTTTATGATCAGGTTGTCTATATTCCGGACGCTAATATTCCCGCCTGAAGAGATCGCAAGGCCTTTGTCGTGAAGTAATTTACCGTATTTGGCTAGTTCTCTTTTTTTATTCATCATATCCTCCCCATCTTGAAGTAGTGTAGCATGGCTGATAGTTGATGGTCAATAGTCATTCACTATGTACTATCTAATGTTCTTGACTCTATAAAGGGATTGATATACAATTATCACGCTTATAATATAGAGGGAGGAGTGTCTCAACACAATTCCGAGAGGGTGAAAAATGGCAAAAAACATATTAAAATTAGGAATCCCAAAGGGGAGTCTTCAGGAGTCGACCATTCGTATATTCGGGAAGGCCGGGTATAGAGTAAGGGTGAGGGACAGGTCTTATTTTCCATCTATTGATGACAATGAGATAGAACCAGTGCTGTTCAGGGCGCAGGAGATGTCGCGCTATGTTGAAGACGGTATCATTGATTGCGGTATAACCGGTAATGATTGGATAGAAGAGAATTCTTCTGATGTTGAAAAGGTCGCGGAGTTGGTATACGCAAAACAAAGTTTGCAGCCAGTAAGATGGGTTTTGGCTGTACCGGAATCTTCTAACATCAAGGGTGTAAAGGATTTAGAAGGCAAAAAAATAGCGACTGAGCTTGTGAATGTTACAAATAAATATTTAAAGGACAAAGGTGTCAAAGCAAGCGTAGAGTTTAGTTGGGGTGCTACTGAAGTAAAGACGAAAATGGGCATAGATGCCATTGTGGAAATTACAGAGACTGGCTCCAGTCTCAGGGCAAATGGACTAAAGATAGTGGAGACGTTATGCGAATCTACCACACAGTTCATTGCTAATAAAGCAGCATATGCTGATTCATGGAAAAAGGAAAAAATGGATAAGATTGCGCTTTTGCTTGGTGGGGCCATACAGGCGGAAGGAAAAGTTGGATTAAAAATGAACGTCAAAAAAGAGGACATTGAAAAGATATTGGCGACATTGCCGGCGATCAAAAAGCCTACCATAGCGCCTCTTTCGGACGATGAATGGGTTGATATTGATACAATAATTGATGAAGAAGATGTTAAACGGTTGATACCGGAACTCAAAAATGCCGGGGCACAGGGCATCATAGAGTATCCGTTAAACAAAGTTATATACTAGGCTCTGTTCTTTGTGGCAGCTAGTAATTGACAGCAGATAAGGGGGGTGACAGTAGAGAATGCCTTGCGGGAAGAAGAAAAAATTGAAGAAGGTAAAAAGGCATAAGCGAAAAAAGCGGATGAGAAGAGATCGACACAAGAAGAATAAGTGATGAAATCATTCCGCATTATCGTTTTGACTGTTTGTTTCTGCTGTGTGTTATCTGTAATGGGTAACCGAAATGCATGTTCTATGGGGCTTCCCTCGGAGTTGGACG
The DNA here is from genome assembly GCA_964482475.1 of uncultured Planctomycetia bacterium. Taxonomy (GTDB): domain Bacteria; phylum Omnitrophota; class Gorgyraeia; order Tantalellales; family Tantalellaceae; genus JAHJBY01. Next base: position 2,136 of record CAYZXR010000086.1, read on the forward strand.
AGCCCCGTCTAGAGTATTCCGGTTTTCAGGACCTATCAAGCGCCCTCTCATATTACATTGTGGGAATATTTTATGACATGCGTGGGGAAACCCTAGAAGCTGTTAGCGAATATCAGAAAGCACTTGAATTCAGAAATGACATAGGTCTCATCTATGCAAAGCTGGGAGCTGATTTTTTACTGTTAAGTGAACCGGACCGTGCTTTGGTTGAGTTGGACAAAGCGTTGCAGCTGGATCCGGTAAATGATCGGACTCATTTGCTCATTGCACTTGTTTATATGGCTAATGGTGAATATGATAACGCTAGGATATGTTACGAGAGAGTGCTTGAGCGTGATCCGGAAAATCTTCGCGCATTAACATTTTTATCTGATCTGCTTATGTCGCGAGGACAGTTTGATGAGGCTGTCAAAGTTTATGAAAAGATGTTACGCGTTTCGAGTGATGATACCGTATTGTATTTTAATCTCGGAATGATCTATTCGAAAACGAACCAGTTAAAAAAAGCCGAACAAAGTCTTAAAAAGGCGATCGAGATAGATTCCGATTATGCCGAAGCTCAAATGGTTCTTGGTCTTGTCTATGAGGTTGAAGGCAATATTCCGGGAGCGATAAAACAATATGAAGCGGTAGAAACAATTGATCCGACGAATAAAGGGGCGTATGCCCGCGCGGGACA
>CAYZXR010000086.1:2914-4326 GCA_964482475.1 uncultured Planctomycetia bacterium
GATGCGGATCCCGAGAATAATATATATTGGTTCTATCTTGGAGTTGCACTTAATGATGCGGGAGAGATAGAACAGGCCATATCGGTTCTTGAGGAAAGAGTTTCAACGGGGGAAGCTTCTCCCGATATCTACAATTGTCTTGGATATATTTATGCGGCAGATGGTGTTGAATTTGATCGCGCAATCGCGTTGATAACAAAAGCGCTTGTCGCGGAACCTGAGAATGGCGCGTATAATGATAGTTTAGGATGGGTTCTTTATAAAAAAGGGATGTACCCGGAAGCGCTTGGATATATCGCGAAAGCGGCTGAATACCTTCCGCAAAACGCGACCATTCAAGAGCATCTTGGTGACGTATATCTAAAACTTGGGAATCCGGAAGAAGCAGAGAAAGCGTGGCAGGCAGTTCTGGAAATTGTTCCGGGAGATGACGTAGTAGCAGAAAAATTGAAACGCTTAAAAGAGTCAACGAAAGGCGAAAAGTGAAAAAAATCACAGATATCAAGGAACTAAAAAGAAAAGCCATTGATCTTAGACGTGATACGCTGACGATGCTTTCTAAGGCCGGCAGTGGACATACAGGTGGGTCATTATCCGCTATGGATATAATGGTGCTGTTGTATTATCAGCGCATGAACATAGATAGCAAAGATCCAGAAAAGGTGGATAGAGACAAATTTATATTGTCAAAAGGGCATGCCTGTCCGACTTTGTACGCTATTCTTGCTGACCTTGGTTTCTTTCCCCGGGAAGACCTTTGGACTCTCAGAAAACTTGGATCTCCTCTTCAGGGTCACGCGCATCGTGGTGTACCGGGGGTAGAGATATCTTCCGGATCTTTAGGACAAGGTCTTTCAATCGCAAACGGCATGGCCTTGGCTAACCGGATGAATAACCTGGATGCGCAGGTGTATTGCTTAATGGGCGATGGGGAGACTAATGAGGGACAAGTATGGGAAGCCGCTATGACCGCGGCGCATTATAAGCTCGCAAATGTATGCGCGATCATAGATTGTAATAAATTGCAGATAGATGGGAAGTGTTGCGAAGTAATGGAACCCCGCGATCACGCGAAAAAATGGGAGAGTTTTGGGTGGCATGTGATTGAGACGGATGGACATGATTTCGTGACATTGAAGGATGCGTTCGATGCGGCCGCCACGGTTTCAGATTGTCCACAGATGATCCTTGCGCATACGATAAAAGGAAAAGGGATATCCTTTATTGAGAATCAGGTGGCATGGCATGGGATAGCGCCTAAGGACGAAGAATTAGAGAAAGCACTTGCCGAACTGGATGAGCAAGAGAAAAATTTGGATAGCTAAAAGTAAAGAGTAACTATACACGTTTAAAAAGAGGAGTGATAACCATGTTGACTAGAGTACTTAAGATGAAGTTGCGCGAAAACAAGG
>CAYZXR010000087.1:0-4320 GCA_964482475.1 uncultured Planctomycetia bacterium
TGATGTGGCTGTTGCCGGAACTACGGTTGGAATATATCACCCCATGAAAGGGCTTTTGGATATCAGTCTTGGGATAAGTGAAAGCGCTTGGGAGCAGATAAGTAATCTCATCCTCGTTGCTTCGCGTGTTGTTTTGAGTACAGATGCGGATATTAAATTTTATTGTGTGATAACGCAAGATGCGCGTTTGCCGGAAATGCAGATCGTTATAATTAAATATGTTGACGATGTCAAGAGAGGGATGTATAGGAACATAGGCCGGTCAGAATCCTTTAAACGCACGCTTTTCAGTCTCAATCTGACTCCGCAGGCGAGGAAGGAGCGTTCGGTAGAACAGGTATTTGACAAGATGGGATTGCAGGAAGATTCCAGAGAAAATGTTCTCAATGAATTTTTTCGGGCGTCACCGTCAAAGCTGAGCGATGTTGGATATTGGCGTGGTCATTTTTATCTGAAAGATATTACCTTGCAGGAATTTTTAGCGGCTCAAATAGCCAACAGGATTAAGATAGACTTCAGGGAAGATGAAGAATTTTCCGCGCTTTACGATTTCCAGTCAGTCGAGGGTAGCTTTGCACCCATTCGCGGAGATGATGCTTTTATTATCAAGTTTAAAATATTTGGCAAAGGACAACCGGATGAACAAACGGCACTCCGAACCAAAAAAATCGAAAAAATCATGCAAATCACGAATACAGTTGTAAAAGGATATCAATTTAAAGGATTTGGTATGCTTGAGATGGATGATCAGATAGAAAATATAAAGTTATGGTCAACGGCAGAAGATGTGGGTAATTATAACAATGGTGGGGTACCGATCAGCAGTATAGTTGAGACTTCTGGCGAGTATTTCTAAATGAATAATTAGAGTATCTAACGCGAAAAAAGTTAAAGGAGATTTGATGGATTGGGGCGGCAAGGAAAAGGTGTCAACAAGAGACGGATTTGGGAAAGCCTTAGTGGAGTTGGGCGAGACAAATAAGGATGTAGTCGTTTTGTCGGCAGATCTTACGGAATCGGTTAGAGCACATTGGTTTAAGGAAAAATTTCCCGAAAGATTTATAAGTCATGGCGTGGCGGAGCAAGATATGATATGCGCTGCCGCCGGAATGGCATTGTCTGGGAAAGTACCGTTCGCGTGTACCTTTGGAGCTTTTGCGAGTGGAAGGGCATGGGATCAAGTGCGGATTTCAGCAGCGTATATGGATCTTAATGTCAACATCGTCGGTACACATGGAGGCATTTCTGTGGGTGGAGACGGAGCTACACATCAGTCGCTGGAAGAAATAACTCTTATGCGTGTTTTGCCAAACATGGTAGTAGTAGTTCCCGGAGATGCGGAAGAAGCTTTTTTGGCCACGAAACAGGCGGCGGAAATACCACATCCGGTATATCTCAGGCTCGGTAGAGAAGCAGCACCCATGTTTAAGAACAATCCAGGATTTACTATAGGAAAAGCCAGTGTTATGCGCGATGGGGGAGATGTTACAATCGTTGCTTGCGGACAGATGGTTCTTAAGGCTATGGTAGCCGCGGAAGAGCTTGCCGCAAACAATATCAGTGCGAGAATAATAAATCTACACACACCCTCACCCATTGATGAAGAAACATTAATTAAAGCGGCGAAGGAAACCGGAGCCGTGTTGACTGTTGAAGAGCATGCAGTCGCTGGCGGGATGGGAAGCGCGGTGGCAGAGGTTCTTGTTGAAAACAGCCCCGTACCTATGAAACTTATGGGAATGAAGGGAAAATTTGGAGTTAGCGGGAAACCTGATAAATTGTACGAGTATTTTCATCTAACGGAAAAAGACATCGCAAGCGAGGCGAAGAAGCTTATCGCCTTAAAAAAGTGTAAATAGCCTCGAGGCCCTGGCCTTGTGGTATGGCGAAGGATAAGACATCATGGAAATAACAGCACCTGCCAAGATTAATCTGTACTTGAATATTCTTGCCAAGCGGGATGACGGCTACCACGAAATAGACACACTGTTCGAGAAGATATCTATCCAAGACACTCTTATTGTAGAGATTGCATCCGAGATAACCACGATTACCTGTGATAACCCTGACGTGCCAACAGGCGCGGATAGTTTATTGGTACGCGTTATAGATCTTTTTAATGAGAAGACCAAGGGAAAATACAGTTTTACGGTGAAATTGGAAAAAAAGATACCGATTTCAGCGGGTATGGGGGGTGGGTCCAGCGATGCCGCAGCTTTATTGAAAGCCATAAATGAACTGACAGGATCTCCATTAAATACGGAAAGTTTGCTAGAAATAGCTGGTGAGCTGGGGGCTGATATCCCTTTTTTCATACATAAAGCCAGTTTCGCCCACGGGATGAGGCGCGGTGACGTGATCCAGGAAATGCCGACTGATATAGATCTACACCATATTGTTGTGCATCCGCCTTTCAAGGTTTCAACCAAAAGTGTATATGGTCGGGTTCCCCGTTTTGGCTTGACAAAGAATAGAGGCGTTGATAGAATGTTCAGCACTTTTTTGAGGAGAAAAGATGTTGACAGTATCGCTGAGAATCTTCATAACGATTTACAGGGCATAACGTTAGAAGAATTCCCTATATTGGTGGACGTTCTTTCCGAATTGAAAAAGGCGGGCGCCAAAGGAGTCCTCATGGCGGGTAGCGGGCCGACTGTTTTTGGTCTTTTTTACAATAAAGATATTGTTCAAGCCAAGAAAGAGCTTGAATTGGTGTTTCCTAAAGAAGAAAACTGGGAAATCTTTATCGCGGACACATATAGAGAAATTGGCGATAAAAGTATTTCTTGAATGGGTATATATAAGGTAAGAGAGGAACGACGATGAAAATCACAGAAGTCAGAGTGTTTCCTACTAAAAGCAGGGATGGCAAACTTCAAGCTTATGCTGCCATGACTATTGATGATTGGTTCGTTGTGCGAAATCTTAAGGTAATACAGGGCAACGGAGGTCTTTTTGTTGCCATGCCTTCAAGAAAGGCGATGATTGCGTGTCCCAAGTGCAAGTTCAAAAATGTGAAGGGCAGCAAGTACTGTAATGATTGCGGAACATCGCTTGGAAAACAGGCCGAATCTGAAGAAACATCGGATGTTGGGAAGCAGAATGACCATATGGATATTGCCCATCCTATAAAACAGGAATGCAGGATATATATTCAGGACGAGATTCTTAACGCGTTTAACAGTGAAATGAAACGTAAGTTTGCTCCCGGCGAGTCATCGGAAGCTGTTAACCCGGTTTTCGCGAATGAAGTTAGTGGTGAGGAAGTAGATATTTCCAATGGGAATAGGATCCCTGCAACGGTCGAGGGAAGAATCATACCGGAAGACGGGCAGGACATAGAGTTGTAGCGGTAAGTAAACTTGTTTGTTGGCGGGTTGTGTAATGGTAGCACAGCAGCTTTTGGAGCTGCCTGTCGGGGTTCGAATCCCTGCTCGCCAACCATATATTATAAAGGGTAGAGACAAGAGGGGGTTCGAAGGGAAATTTCGAACCTTTAATGAAGGTGTCTTGCGAGCTGGCGAGCAAGACAAAAACAGATGAGAAATTGGGTGGCCGACCGGAGCGGGAAAATAATATCCGGCACGAACGATAGTGAGGGCAGGTAAGAAAAGACGGACGCGTAGGCGCCGAATCCCTGCTCGCCAACCACATATTATAGTATATAGAGAGACCGAGACAAAACTATGAAAAACGTTAAAGCGGTCATATTAGCTGCGGGGCTTGGGACAAGAATGAAGTCCAAGATTCCCAAGGTATTGCATCCGGTTGGTTCGTCTACCATGCTGGGAAAAGTAATTAGCTCTTTGAAAGAAGCAGGAATAACGGATATTATCGCGGTAGTAGGCCACGGTGCAGATCTTGTAAGAAGTCTTTTTGAAAATGAGATACAATTTGTGGAACAGAAAGAACTTCTTGGAAGCGGCGACGCGGCGAAGACCGCGATGGAGAAGATAGGTGATTTCGATGGTGATATTCTTGTAACATGTGGAGATACGCCACTTATTACAGGCGAGACATATCGAAAGACCATTCAGGCGAGAAAGGACGCGGCTGCGTCATGCGCGCTTCTGACATGTGAGATTGACGATCCCTTTTCATATGGAAGAATATTGAGGGATGACAACGGTAATGTCTTGAAAATAGTTGAAGAGAAAGATGCCGATCAAGATGAGCAATTGGTTCAAGAAATTAATGTTGGAACATATTGTTTTCGCGGCAGCGATCTCCGAGAGAATATACAGACGATATCTATTAACGACAAAAAAAAAGAATTTTATTTAACTGACATCATAGACATACTGCGGATGAGTGGCGGCA
>CAYZXR010000088.1:0-2546 GCA_964482475.1 uncultured Planctomycetia bacterium
AATGACAAAGATAGATAAAAAATTAAAAACAGAGACACTTGCATTGCATGGTGGACAGGAGGCTGATCCGACAACGGGTGCGAGTGCCGTGCCGATATACCAGACTGCTTCGTATGAGTTTAAAAGTACGGAGCATGCGGCTGATCTTTTCGCGCTTAAAGAATTCGGGAATATTTATACGAGGTTAATGAACCCGACAACCGATGTTTTTGAAAAAAGGATTGCTGCTTTAAACGGTGGCGCGGCGGCACTTGCTGTGGCGAGTGGACAATCGGCGATCACTATAGCGCTTCTTAATATCGCACAGGCAGGGGATGAAATCGTCTCGGCTGATAATTTGTATGGCGGAACATACACACTTTTTAATTACACATTCAAGCGGCTGGGAATCAAAGTAAAATTTGTAAAGTCAGACGATCTTGAAGGTTTTAAAAAAGCTATAACGCCGAAGACAAAAGCCATTTATGCTGAATCTGTCGGAAACCCGAAACTCAATGTAACGGATCTGGAAGCCTTGAGTAAAATAGCTCACGATAACGGTATTCCTTTTATATTGGACAACACCGTCACTCCGTATTTGCTTAGGCCAATAGACTATGGCGTTGACATAGTAGTATATTCAGCGACAAAGTTTATCGGTGGACATGGGACTTCTATTGGTGGTGTTATAGTTGATTCCGGGAAGTTTGACTGGACGAATGGTAAGTTCCCGTTGATCGCAGACCCAGAACCCAGTTATCACGGGACCAATTTTGTCGAGGCGCTTAAACCATTAGGGAATATTGCGTATATAATCAAAGCGCGGGTTGTGTTGCTGAGGGATCTCGGACCTGCCCTATCGCCTTTTAACGCGTTCCTTTTCCTGCAGGGATTGGAGACGCTTCATCTAAGAATGGTGCGTCACGCTGAAAACGCGCTTAAAGTCGCTCAATGGTTGGAGAAAAATTCGGAAGTAGCATGGGTAAACTATCCAGGACTCGATTCGAGCCCAGAGAAAAAACTGGCGGATAAATATTTGCCAAAAGGTGCGGGCGCGATCATAGGGTTTGGAGTGAAAGGTGGCGCGGAATCCGGCAAGAAATTTATCGATTCACTTGAACTCGTATCACATCTGGCTAACATAGGAGACGCTAAAACTCTTGCGATACATCCGGCAAGTACTACGCATCAGCAGCTTTCGGGGGAAGAACAGGTAGCCGCGGGTGTGACTCCTGACTATATTCGTTTGTCAGTGGGGATAGAAAATGTTGACGATATTATTGCCGATATTGAACAGGCGCTTAACAAAGCCAAAACTAGCTAAGCGGGGGAAGATCATGGGTAAAATATACGCGGATATAACAAAAACTATCGGTAACACACCGTTAGTTAAGATCAATAAATTAGCGGCTGGACTTAACGCAACGATTCTGGCGAAATTGGAATCATTCAATCCGTTATCCAGTGTTAAGGACAGGATCGGATCAGCAATGATAGAAACAGCCGAGAAGGAAGGAAAACTGGACAAGGATTCGGTTATCATCGAACCTACTAGTGGCAATACCGGGATAGCTCTTGCGTTTGTATGCGCGGCTAAAGGTTATAGGTTGATCCTTACTATGCCGGATACTATGAGCACTGAACGCAGACAGTTGTTAGAGATACTGGGTGCGGAATTAGTCTTAACTGCCGGAGAAAAAGGTATGCAAGGGGCCGTGGACAAGGCATCAGAGCTGGTAGAAAAAACACCACATGGTTTTATGCCTCAGCAGTTCAATAACCCTGCGAATCCGGAGATCCACCGGAAAACTACTGCCGAAGAGATTTGGAACGACACGGATGGGAATGTGGATGTTTTTATCGCGGGTATCGGAACAGGTGGAACCGTGACAGGGGTGGGCAGAGCTCTAAAAGAGAAAAATTCTTCGATCAAGATTATTGGACTTGAGCCTGCGGATTCACCGGTCTTATCCGGAGGTAATCCGGGACCGCATAAGATCCAGGGAATAGGGGCGGGATTTATTCCCGAAGTCTTGGACAGCAATGTAATAGATGAGATCGTAAAAGTGTCTAATGAGGATGCCGGAATTTTTGCCAGGCGCCTGGCAAAAGAAGAAGGGATTTTTGTGGGCATATCAAGCGGAGCGGCAATGTGGGCGGCGCTCCGCGTCGCGAAACGCCCGGAGTTCGCCGGTAAGACTATTGTTGTTGTTCTGCCGGATACCGGAGAACGGTATCTGTCGACATGGCTTTTTTCTGAATAATTTGTACTTGTTATAATCTAATCTGTTTTGCGTTCTTCAAAAGCATTCTTTTGTTTCTCCAAACCGCACGCTGATTTCCTATATAGATAAAGATAAAATAATAATAATATTTGAAATAGTATACAGAGCAGGTAAGCTTGCATATATTGCTCGTTCAAAGGTATGAAAGATAAGGAGGGTCATGACTCCTGCGCTACCTAGAAACTATTTCTAACGAAAGGAGAGAGAATAAAATGAGTATAGAAAAAATTCATCACGAACATACAAGTGTTTTTGGATTCAAAGTCACGGGAAAACTTACTA
>CAYZXR010000088.1:2646-4319 GCA_964482475.1 uncultured Planctomycetia bacterium
ATTCATCACGAACATACAAGTGTTTTTGGATTCAAAGTCACGGGAAAACTTACTACTGATGAGATCGAGGAGTTTCTTCCCGAGATGGAGGAAGCCGCTTCTCAAATGCATGGTAGGTTTAGGCTTCTTGTTGATGTTAATGAAATGCACAACGCGAAAGTAAAAGCTGAATGGGAAATATTTGAATTCCTTAAAAAACACATTAAAGATATAGAATACATAGCCATTGTCGGGTCTCATTCCTGGCTGAAGATCATGAGTGAGGTTTTAGTAGAATCAATTTTCGTTACAGCCGAAACACGATACTTCGAAGAAAATGAGATAAAGGATGCTTGGACTTGGTTAACCAAAGCGATCCATCCTCAACATGTCCCAGTACGCAGAGTTGTGAACAGTGATAAGGGCTTGTTCACAAAATATAGTTCTCCGGATTACATATAATGGCCTAAGTAGATGATAGGAGAAAATGTGAGTCGAAAAATTATCGGAATTTTGGTTGTAGGATTTTTGGTAGCTGCAGCTACATCCGCATACGGGACTACGCAAGGTTATCCTAATGCAGAAACTTCATGGCTCAGATCTTGGGTGGGCCAGCAAACGGCCACGGGAACTTGGAATGGGGTTCGTAGCGATCTTGAAGAACATGGAGTAACAATATCCTCAAATTTTACTACGGATATTTGCGGCAATCCTTCCGGTGGACTTAAACAACGCACCACATATTCTGGATTTCTAGATATTGCGCTTGCGCTAGATTTCGAAAAATTTACCCCCATTAAGGGAATGGCCTTGACCGTGAGCAACTACTTGGCGTCGGGAAACAATCTATCTAACGCGGTCGGCAATTTCTATGGAGTACAGGAGATATATGCGCCTGGGAATTATTACTTAGGAGAAATAGATCTCTCACAATCATTATTCAATGATACCGTTACATTAGAGATTGGACGACTTTTTGCCGGTGATGTTTTTGCTTCTTCACCATTGTGGCTTTATTATGTGAACGGTGGTATTAATGATCATCTTGGTGCTATTTCGAGCAACATATTTTTCCCTGCTTTCCAGGTGGCCGCATGGGCCGCGAGAGTCAGTTACGAACCGAATGAACAGTGGCATTTTATAGCCGGAATGTATAACGCTGATCCAAATGTCGCGGGTGTTGATAAGCATGGTGCTGATTTTGATTTCAGCACCAATGACGGATATCTTGCCATAGGTCAACTCACCTATAAAAATTACAAAAAAAATGATAAGAATAACCTGCCGGGGAGCATTTGTTTCGGCGGTTATTACGAAAGCAGCAAATTTACAGATATAGCCGATCCCAGCAAGGTGCATCGGGGAACATACGGTCTTTACATGATATTTGACCAAATGATATATCGCGGTGATTGGCCGGAATTCGAGGGCCCGCATTATATGCGTTCAGATGCTCACTATGCTGAGCGTGCTAAAAACGCGTATCATCCACAAACGGCAATAACTGCTGATCGCCCAAAAGGACTGACTCTTTGGGGGGCGGCATATATTGCTCCGCAAGAAAACATAAATACGCAAACATATCAGCTGACCGGGGGATTGATGTACCAGGGGCTGCCTCCGAACCGCGATCATGATGTGACCGCATTTTGTGTTATTGTTGGTCACTTTAGCGATAAATTATCGGGACAGGG
>CAYZXR010000089.1:0-4265 GCA_964482475.1 uncultured Planctomycetia bacterium
GTTTTCCCTGATATTCAGTCGCAAGTTCTTCGACCACAGGACCTATCATACGACACGGACCACACCACTCGGCCCAAAAATCAACAAGAACCGGTAAACTTTCATCCAGAACTTCCTGCTTAAAATTTGTATCATTCACGGCAACCTCAGACATTATTCACCCCTTTTTTTTTGTTTTTTCATAAAAACAACCTCAAGATTATACCATAAAATGAAGGAAATAAACATGATGTGAAAAATGAATAGTAGGGGCGGGTTCGTAACCCGCCCTTGATTGAAATAAAACAATTTGCCTGTAGTAACGCAGTGTCTCAATCTCCGTATTGTCTAGCCTCCATGGCGGTCTCCTCGGCACCTACTTCCTCATCCCCCATTGTCGCGGATTCCTCAGCTAGTTCGGAATTAGAACCGTAATCTCCATACATAAATCCTCCGAATGCGGCTGTAGTGGCTTCAGGTCGCCCGTATTGGTCATCATAAGTAATGGACTCACCCGCAACGGTGGGATTTGGATTATATTCTTCTGCAGGTAATATATTCTTGTCACCAACATATTCTTTTGAAACAAGGTCACCAAGCCTATTGTATTGTTTTCGCTCAGTCAATTTCCCCTGATCGTCATAATAACATTCTTCCGACATTTTTCCGGCACGATATTTCCAAGTCATAGAAGCCCAACCATCAGCTGTCTCTTTCAACTTTCCGCTGGCATCGTAGTAGCTTAGCCCTATTTTGTGGCCAAGATCGTCATATTTTTCCACCTGTTGCAGAGAACCGTTTTCATTGTAATAGGAAACTTTCATAGGGTCCCCTTCATCATTATACTCTTTGGACACACGAAGCTTGCCATTCTTCCAATATTCATTTTGATCAGTATTATCTGGAGTAGCAAAAGCTATAGCCGTACAAAGCATAGTAGCTACCACAACGATCCCAAATGTCATAACAATAGCGCGATGTACACAATTCTCTCCAGCGTTCATTTACACCCTCCTATTTGCTTCGGTATAGTTAATTATCTGTTGCATCATCCGAACTGACTCCACCGGATATTTTCCGGCTGCGGATTCTCCCGACAACATTACAAAATTGGTTCCGTCAATTATAGCATTGGCGACATCAGTAACCTCGGCACGTGTCGGGCGCAGATGTTCAGTCATGTGTTCTAACATTTCAGTAGCAGTAACAACAGGCCTTTTTTTACGATTACACTTTTTAATGATCTGTTTCTGAATAATTGGGATGGTATAGATCGGAACGGCTATACCCATATCTCCGCGCGCGACCATTATCCCTCCGGCAACATCAATAATGCTATCAATGTTTCTTATGGCTTCCCGTGTTTCAATCTTTGCCACAACCGGACATTCAAAAGACCTCTTTTTCATAAAATGCTTTACCATTTCAACATCTTTTTTGCGTCGCACAAAAGATTGCGCTACATAATCCACTTTGTGTTCAATGCCAAACTCAAGATCCTTCTTATCTTTAGCGGTTAAACCTGAAAATGGAAATTTTGCCCCAGGTATATTTATACCCTTCCTTGACTTCAAAAGACCGCCTTCCACCACTTCCGCTTTAACTTTCTTTTTTGAAGAGCTCTTTACTTCAAGCATGATATTTCCGTCATCAATATAGATGAGTTGGCCTGCTTTGATTATCGAAAGATCGTTTTTATAGTCAAGCGGTATCATTTGCGAGCTACCATCATCCTTATCATATGACAGCCAAACCATATCTTTCTTTTTGAGCATCTTTCCTTTGCCCTTCAAGGCCCCTATCCTTATACGAAACCCTTCGAGATCCTGCATAATACGAACACGGCGTTTATACTTGCGATTAACCTCACGTATTACTTTGATAACTTCCAGATGCTCCGCGTGAGTACCATGTGAAAAATTTAATCGAGCCACATTCAAACCAGCTCTTACCATCTTCCTTATCACAGTATAACTATTACTGGCAGGCCCTAATGTAGCAACTATCCTTGTTCTAGCCATGTCTTTCCCCTTCTGCTACCCGTTTAATATCTGTTTCGCCGCGGTTATGACTTCATCTGCGGTAATTGCTTTGAGACACGCAAAATCTTTTTGACAATTATGTGCTAGGCACTCTCGACACCCAACATTCTTATGTAATACAATATCTTTTTCTCCAAGAGGCCCCCATCTTTTAGGTGAAAGACCCGAGTCAGCTCGACCAAAAACGCATACAACCGGAGTCCCCACAGCTGTCGCCACATGCACTGGTCCCGAATCGTTTGAAATAAGTAATTTACTCCGCTTTAAAAGTTCGGCAAGCTCTCCAACTCTCAACATATCAGTAAGATCGAATACTTTCATGTCCATATTCTCGGCGACTAGAGAATTATATTTCTCAGCGTCTGCCCCACCAATAAGAACAATGTCACATCCAAAATCACCAGCCAACGAATCCGCGACCTTGGAGAATCGTTCCGGAGACCATCGTTTAGACGGGCAGCTAGCGCCAGCATGCAAAACTATAAAATCGCGCCCTACTCCTTGATCCGCTAAAACAACATCAACAAGTTTTTTTTCATCATCACTGGTATTCATATAAGGATGATGATCCGCACCGCTAACATCAAGTCCAGCTTCTTTCAAAAAATTAAAGTTATAGTCTGCTTCATGCATTGATCCTTTCTGCTTCGCATGAAGAACCCTTTTAGTAAGAAGCTTTCCAAAATTCTTATCGTACCCTATTCTGGTCGGCACACCCGCAAAAAACAACATCAAGTGAACTCGATTTGTTGGATGCAAGGCAATCCCCACATCAAATCGTTTTTTCCGCAATGCAAAAGCAAATTTAATGGTGCTCCATAACCCTTTTTGTTTATCACACTTATCATAAAGTATCACTTCATTAAGATCTGGATTATTGATAACAATATCACGAGTATACGGTCGTACCATCATAGCAATATGAGCGGTAGGATATTTTTGACGTAAAAATCGTATCACCGGAGTTGACAGAACCACATCTCCGAGCCGATCTGTTCTAGTTAGCAATATGCGTTCAGCGTTCATGACCTCCATCACCAAATTCATCGTATGTCTTCAAATATACATGAAGATCCTGCTGGGAAAAACAAACGTAGTGTATCTCATCAAAAATACCAATAAATTCTATTCCGGTCTCAATTGCTATTCTGGAGGCAAGTGCAATAGGATAACCATACACACCTGTCGAGATTGATGGAAAAGCTATTGTTTTCAGACCATTCTCTGCCGCAAGAGCAAAACTGTTCACATAAGAATTTTTCAAGAGCTGCTCCTCACCTTGGGTACCTCCATGCCAAACAGGTCCAGGTGTGTGAATAATCTTTTTCGCTAGAAGTTTACCAGCTCCGGTAATTACAGCCTCACCTGTTTTACACCCGCCAATTTTCTTGCATTCCTCTGCCAACGTATCACCCGCGGCTCTATGTATCGCTCCGTCTACCCCACCGCCACCGGCAAGCTTGGTGTTGGCCGCGTTGACAATTACGTCAACAACTTCCTTTGTAATGTCACCTTTTTTTATTATGATCTTACCCATAAATAATTCACCAACTGTTGCATCTCAACAAAGGGCGGGGGAACCCCGCCCCTACCTATTCACATTCACTATAAACTACCCCAACATTTCCTTCGCCGCGAGAAACACTTCCTCAACCGTAACTCGCGAGATACACCCTGCCTCAGATCCAGCAGCGCATAGAGCTCTTTCACACGGTCTACAAGGAACGTCAGGCTTTAAAACCTTGCTCCTTTCTGATAAAGGTCCATACTTTTGATCATCTGACGGCCCGAATATCGCTATAGTTGGAGCATTTACCGCACTTGCCATATGCAACGGCGCGCTATCGTTAGTAATAACCAAACTAACACGACGCATAAGCTCCATCAGCTCACCAATGCTAGTTTTGCCGCATATATCCTTTACCGGTTCTTTGCCCCGGGATAAAAGCATGTCCACCACTTCCCTGTCATCTTTGTTGCCCACTATCAGTATTTGGCATCCAAGTTCTGTAACGAGTTTGTCAGACAACTCCGCGTATTTGGCAGCATCCCACCGTTTAAGATGACTTTTGGAACCAGGGTTTAAAACAACTATATTCTTGTCACCTGACCCCTTAAGTATTTCATCAACAAGCCGGCAATCGTATATTGTTACAGGAACAAAAAAATCAGGATTAGCGATATCTATACCTAACCCAAGAATCCTAGATAGATGCTCTTCTCTTTTGTGCCGCATCACAGTTT
>CAYZXR010000090.1:0-4218 GCA_964482475.1 uncultured Planctomycetia bacterium
ATGAAGTTTGATCGTAAAAATTACTATTACCCTGATCTTCCAAAAGGTTACCAAATAAGTCAGCTTGATAAACCTTTGGCATATGCGGGCAAGATACATATAAAACTTGAGGATGGTACCGAAAAATGTATAGGTATCACACGGGCACATATGGAAGAAGATGCCGGTAAGCTCATACATGATCCGAGCGGGGATTGCAGTTATGTTGATCTTAATCGAACCGGTACTCCGCTTCTTGAGATAGTTTCTGAACCAGAGATCAGTTCCCCGGAAGAGGCAAGAGCATACTTAATAACTTTGAAAAAAATAATAAAATACTTAGGTGTATCAGATTGTAATATGGAGGAAGGTAGTTTGAGGTGTGACGCTAATATTTCTTTGCGTGAAAAAGGGGCTACCAAGTTAGGGAATAAAGTAGAGATAAAAAATATGAATTCTTTTAAGGCCGTAAGAGATGCTCTTACCTTTGAAGAGGAGCGGCAGACCGAGATGTTGGATGATGAAAAACGAATAGCTCAGGAAACTCGATTATGGGATGAAGCAAAAAGTATCACATTATCAATGAGGGCTAAAGAAGAATCTCACGATTATAGATATTTTCCTGAACCGGATCTGGTTCCTTTTGATTTTATAAGAGAACTGAAAGAAAAGATCATGAGAAGTCTTCCGGAATTGCCTGATGCCAAAAGTAAGAGGTTTAAGGAAGAGCACGAATTGAGCGACTATGATGTTGGAGTCTTGACATCCGAAATAGAAATTGCTGGATTTTTCGAAGCACTGATAGAATCTTCCGGTGTGAATCTCGCCTGTAATTGGACAAAAGGCGAGATGATGATGCATATGAAAGAAAGAAATGAATCTGATCCGGGCAAGTTGATTACACCTGCAAAACTCGGGATTGTCATAAATATGGTTAAGAAAGGTGATATTAGTAATTCATCCGCCAAAGAGGTTCTCAGGGAATGCATTGATACGGGGAAGGATCCCATGGACATAGTCAAAGAAAAAGATCTTGGGCAGGTGTCGGATCAGGGAGAGCTGGAAGAGATAGTAGATGGAGTAATTGCCGCTAATGAAAAGTCTGTAAATGATTTTAAAAGTGGTAAAGAAAACGCCTTGGGTTTTCTTGTTGGCCAGGTAATGAAGGGGTCAAAAGGGAAGGCGAATCCCAAACTCGCCGGGGAAATATTACGAAAAAAGATAACGGGGTAAATTGTGAGTAAGAGATTATTAATAGCATTACTAACCGCGGCGATGTTTGTTCAGGTGTCGGTGGTTGCCGTTTCTGCTGAAGATGCGGATACTTCGCGAGAAGCCGCGGAACTCTTTGAACATATTCAGATCTTCGCGAATTCGATTGCCTTAATAAAAGCTGATTATGTGGAACCAGTGGATACAAAAGAACTTGTGTATGGCGCCATAAAGGGAATGACAGATACCCTTGACGGATATAGTCAGTTCCTTAATCCCAAAAGCTACGAGGATCTTACCGAAATGGCTAAGGGCGAGTTTGCGGGAGTTGGGATCGAAATAGGAATACGAGACAATATTCTAACGGTTATTACTCCCATTGAAGACACTCCGGCTTTTGAAGCCGGCGTTGCCACGGGTGACAAGATAGTAGAGGTAGATGGGGAAACCACTCGAGATATGACGTTGGACGATGCTGTGCTGAAGCTTAGAGGTGAACCTGGCACGAAGGTTGAGATCACTGTCGTGCGTGAAGATGTAGACGAGCCGTTGAAAATCGAAATAGTTCGCGCCGTGATAAAACTCAAGAGTATTAAAGAAGCGAAGATGATAGACGGAGATATTGGATACATAAAGGTTACGCAATTCCAGAAACGAACGTCTGCCGATCTCAAGAGAACGCTTGAAGAACTTATGCAAAAGGGTGCGAAGAGTTTAATACTTGATCTAAGAAACAACTCCGGCGGATTGCTGGAAGTGGCTGTCGAGACAGCGGATTATTTTCTGGAACCCGGAACGATGATCGTATATACCGAAGGACGGGCTCCGGGGACCTGTGTTGAGTTTAAGGCTAAACGGAATATGGAGTTTACCGATCTGGATATGGTGGTGCTAGTAAACAAAGGTTCGGCAAGCGCATCCGAAATTTTGGCCGGAGCAATAAGAGACAATGATCGCGGACGTATTGTCGGCATAACAACCTTTGGGAAAGGCTCCGTCCAGACAGTAATACCGTTTGGGGATGGATCAGCTCTAAAACTTACAACTGCCGCGTATTTCACTCCGTCAGGTACAAATTTGATGGACAAAGGAATTGAGCCCGATATTTATATCGAACGTGAAAAACCCATAGAAAAGACAAATGATAATCAATTGGAGGGGGCAATAGACGCGCTTAGAGGGCGCAAAATCCCCAAAAACCAAGATCAAAAAAAAGCCATCTAGGCTAAAGAAAGGCAGAAGACCTTAAAATTATGCGTTATTTTTGGTGGGTAGTCGGATTGCTGATAGCGGTATCTATTGTTTTCTTCTCCTGGTTTTCCCTAAAACAAGTAAGCCTGGTAGCGGATATTCCTATTCCACGTCCGGGACCAAAACCTAAACTGGCTCTCGTGCTTGACGATTTCGGGTACTCAAACAAAAACTTCGATTTATTAAAAAGCATGGACGTTCCCTTGACACTAGCTGTGCTTCCTGGGGTACGATATTCTAACGAAGCATGTTCTGTAGTTGTTCATAGTAACATGGAAGTGATTTTACATCTCCCAATGGAGCCGATGAGGGAAAACGCCCCCATAGAAAAGGACACTATTTTGGTGGATATGGATGATGCCGCGATAAAAAGTATTTTGGAAAAATCGCTAAACTCTGTTCCGGGGGTCAGGGGGGTTTCTAATCATATGGGATCTAAAGCCACTGGAGACGCGCGAGTGATGAAGGTGGTGTTTGGCGAGCTAAAACGCAGAGATATGTTTTTTCTTGATAGCATGACGACTTCTGATTCGGTGTGTGAGGCTATTGCGTCGGAGATGGACGTTCCATACGTGAAAAGAGATATTTTTATTGATAATGTTCAGAAAAAAGACGCTATCATTAAACAAATAGGGAAGGCTGTAAAAATAGCCCGCGAGAAGGGCGAGGCCGTAGCCATTGGACATGATAGGAAGCTTACAGTTGAAGCCTTGAAGCTGATTGTGCCGTATATCCAGAAAAGAGGAGTACAGCTCGTAGCATTATCTGAACTTTTGGAAAAAGAGCTTGAAGGTGAACAGTATCCTGCTGGAGAAAATAAAATATGATCACACTTGGGATAGAGACATCTTGTGATGAAACGGCTGTAAGTCTGGTGGAAGATGGAAAAGTGCTTTCGAGCGAAATATCGTCGAGTGTACACCTGCATTCAGAGTATGGTGGAGTAGTGCCTGAAATTGCCTCAAGGTTTCATGTCGAGTATATTTTTTCAGTTTTCAAAAAAGCTCTTACGGACGCGCAAAGGGACATCAAGGACGTCGATCTTGTCGCAGTAACTAACCGTCCGGGTTTGCCGGGATCTTTGCTCGTAGGGGTTTCATTCGCGAAGGCGATCAGTTTAGCCTTGGGTGTTCCAATAATTGGTATTGATCATCTCAGAGCTCACGTGATTTCCGCCTTTATTGGTGGTGATAGTCCGCATGCGGTATCCGAGAGTTTTCCGTTTTTGGGAATGGTGGTATCCGGTGGACATACAAATATTTACTATTGCAAAAGTATCAAGGATTTCGACCTTATCGGGAGAACACGGGACGATGCGGTTGGGGAAGCTTTCGATAAAGTAGCAAAGATACTAGAACTCGGGTATCCGGGTGGACCGGTGGTAGAGGGCAGAGCTACTCAATATACGCAGAATAAAGAGATAAGATTCCCCCGGACTACTTTGGGGGACACCGAACACATTGATTTTAGTTTTAGCGGGCTAAAAACGTCGGTTCTCTACTATTGGCGAGATGCCAAAAAGACAGAAGAAGAAAAGGACCGGGTGTGCTTTTCTTTTCAACAGGCGGTAACGGATGTCATTGATAAAAATATTTCTCGTGCTATAGAAATAACCGGTGCTGATCGACTAGCTGTTGGCGGTGGCGTTATAAACAATAACGTATTGAGGGGAAGAATAAAGGAACGTTGTCGAACAGAAGGTGTTGAGCTGTATCTTCCGGAAAAAAAATATTGTTCTGATAACGCGGCTATGTCTGCCGCGTTGGGAGAGATGCT
>CAYZXR010000091.1:0-4131 GCA_964482475.1 uncultured Planctomycetia bacterium
GGTTTTCCAAATTGTATTGTATATTACAGGCTTATTTTTGAAAATATTCAGAAATGGAATATTATCTACAACAAGTAGGATTTTCCCTATTACCAATGCCCCCACCGCATTGCCGATAAAGGTAGATATCCTCACTCCCTCTGCCACGAAAGTCAGGGTAATAAGATTAAAGGCCACAAAGAAATACACAACCGCTGGAATTACATTAATTATTTCTTCTTTAATTCGCTTAAACATACAAACACGCTCCTTGTTTTCAATAGCAATTATACCATATAAGAAAAATAAGGAGTGAATTTAAGATAATTTTAAAAAATAATTATTGCAAATCTAATCAACAGAATCAGGTGAGTCCAAGGAAAGATTAATCGTGATATAGCTTATGACGACGCTTTTCTATCTTCGGATCGGATAGATATTCATCATACGTTGTGCCGGCTTTATCTATGTATCCGCGTGGAGTGATCTCAATTATACGGTTTGCCACTGTCTGCAACATCTGATGGTCATGTGATGAAAAAAGAAGAGTACCTTTATATTTGGTTAGGCCTTCATTCAATGATGAGATGGCCTCAAGATCCAAGTGACTTGTAGGTTCATCCATTATCAGAACATTGGCCTGAACAAGCATCATACGCGCCAACATACATCTAACCTTCTCCCCACCGGAAAGGACCTTCACTTGTTTCAAAGCTTCATCGCCTGAGAAAAGCATACGACCTAAAAACCCGCGGACAAAAGATGCCTCGGTGTTATCAGTATACTGCATAAGCCAATCAACAAGATCAGAATCTGAATCAAAGTAGTTTGCATTATCCTTGGGATAATATGCCTGTTTTGTTGATACTCCCCAGGCATACTTGCCGCTGTCGGGCTTGATCTCCTCCATAAGTATTTGAAAGAGAGTTGTTTTCACAACATCGTTGAGTCCTACAAAAGCAATCTTATCTCCCTTTTGCACCGTAATATCCAGATCTTTAAATATGACCTGATCGTCACGCAATTTGGACAAGTTCTCAATGGTTAATATGCTATTGCCAGCTTCTCGTTCTTGCTCAAAATTTATATAAGGATATTTCCTTGAGGACGGCTTTATGTCTGCGAGCGTAAGCTTTTCTAAACTTTTTTTCCGGCTAGTCGCCTGTTTTGCCTTAGAGGCATTGGCGCTAAATCGTGCTATAAATGCCTGTAGCTCTGTGCGCTTTTCCATTATCTTTTTATTGGACTGCTCGCGCTGTTCTGCCGCAAGCTGGCTTGATTGCCGCCAAAAATTATAATTTCCGGCATACAGCTGTATCTTTCCGTAATCAATATCCGCAATCTCTGTACAGACTTTATTAAGGAAATGCCTGTCATGTGAAACAACAATAGCGGTATTTTTAAAATTACATAAGAATCCCTCAAGCCACACACAGGTTTCTACATCCAAATGGTTTGTGGGCTCATCTAACAACAAGATATCAGGATCCCCGAAAAGTGCCTGAGCTAAAAGCACGCGAACTTTCTGCCATCCCTCGAGATGTTTCATCTGAACATCAAGAAACTCCTGCGAAATACCTACATTGCTTAACAGTTTAGCCGCGTCGGATTCGGCGTTCCAGCCATCAAGCTCCACGAACTCACCTTCAAGCTCAGCGACTTTCATACCGTCTTCATCAGAAAAATCTTCTTTTTCGTAAATAGCGTCTTTAGCCAACATTATGTCATGAATACGTTTGTGTCCCATTATGACAGTATGCCGTACCGTATATTCATCAAAAGCAAATTGATCCTGTTTTAAGACTGATATCCTTTTCCCGGAAAGAATAGATATCTCTCCGGTTGTGGTCTCTATGTCGCCTGACAATATCTTTAAAAACGTAGATTTGCCCGAACCGTTCGCGCCTATTAATCCGTAGCAATTACCCTGTGAGAAAGTAATATTAACTTTGGAAAAAAGCTTACGTTTGCCGAATTGTAGGGTTACGTTACTAGCTGTTATCATGTTTTTTCTTCTTTTTCACTTAATTTTAATATTTCTCTCTATCTTTGAAGAGAAGAGCATACACAATCTTGCCTCTTTTGTAAAGCATTAGGGGGGAAAGTAGTTCTAAATCAGGCTTTATGCCTGTTCTCCGTACTCACCTTTAAACGCTATCTTTTGGTCTTCGTATTCGTTCATCGCGTTCTCCAGTTCAACATAAAGCATATCGATTTTTTCCTTTTCCCCATGGAGATCTTTCGATATTTTCTGTATTTTGTTACTATTTTGGCCAGATACTGCCTCAACCATTTGTTCAGTCAATGCTTTGTGAATTATTTCAGCCTTTTCTATCTCTCCCTCTAGTTTTTTTAGTTTTTCCTCTAAAGGCTTGATGATCTTATTTCTTTTCTTCATCCATTCAGCGCGAGCTTTTCTGACTTCCTTCTTATTTGAAGTGCTTTTATCCACTTCAATATAGCTGTCTTTACCCTGAGATGAGCTATCCCATCCAACTCGTTCAAGAAATTCAGAATATTTTCCAGGATAAACAATTATGCGGTCTTCTAAAAAAAGAATAAGCTTTGTCGCAACCTGTTGCAGGAAATACTCATCATGGGTAACTACAAACGCCGCTCCATCAAAATCATTCACAGCGTCAAAGAGAGCGTTACACGTAACCATATCGAGATGATGTGTAGGTTCATCAAGAACTAAAAGATTCGCGGGTGACAACAGTGTCTTTCCTAAAAGCACCCTGCTTCTTTCACCCCCGGAAAGCACAGCTATCTTTTTAAGCGCACTATCTCCGGAAAACATCATTGCGCCGCAAATATTCCGCGCGTATCCCCTATCCCCACCAGGAGCGGCACCTGTCATCTCTTCTTCCACTGTCTTAGAATCTTCCAACTTAGCTACATTCCCCTGTTCGAAATAATTTGTTTCTACCTGTGGGTTAAGCACAAGTTCTCCTTTTGTAGGAGCTACCTTCCCTGTAAGAATTTTAGCTAAAGTCGATTTTCCTTTCCCATTCGGTCCAGCTATACATATTTTATCTCCACGTTCTACCGTAAAGCTAAGATCATTGATAAGATACGGCTTTTTGTTATCGTACGAGAAAGACACCTCCCTGGCTTCCATGACTACCGGCGGCCTAAAAGGCGCGCCATTAAATTTAAAAGATACTGATTCTATGTTTTCCAATTTATCAAGATTACCCATCTTGTCTAATCTCTTAATGCTGGACTGTACAGATTTAGCACGTCTGGCTTTTGCCCTAAAACTGTTTATATATCCTTCGATCTGTTGCTTTTTCTTTTGCTCGTTTACTCTTTGTTTCTCATGTATCTCTTCTTCACGCGATATCTGATTGTAATACTTATCCGTCCCACCCAATATTTTTCTTACCCTCTGCCTGTGTATGCCTACAATATGCGTAGTTACGCTATCAATAAAATTTTTGTCGTGGCTTATTACAATAAGCTCGCCTTTCCATCTTTTTAGAAACCCTTCCAACCATCTGATAGATACTATGTCTAGAAAGTTGGTAGGCTCATCCAGAAGCAGCATATCCGGTTCGGAAACTAGCACTTTGGCAAGCTCAACTCTTACCTGATATCCGCCCGAAAGAAGCGACGGATCGCCCAACATGGTCTTTTCTGTGAACCCAAGACCTGAAAGAATTTTCTTCGCTTTCCAATGTTCGGTTTCGTTATCTTCCTGAAGCATACTGCATACTTCCTCCAGGATAATATTTTTATTAAAATCAATTTTTTGACGAAGAAACCCTATCCTGTACTTTTTGGGTACTATTATATGTCCCCCGTCCTCTTGCTCTGCTCCTGATATCATTTTAAGCAAAGTCGATTTTCCATGTCCGTTCCGACCAAGAAGACCTATACGCTCACCGGTATCAATATTAAACGTAACTTCCTCGAAAAGAAGTTGATCAGCGTATTGTTTCTTTATATTGTGCAAAACTATCATTTAAAGCCTCTTTCCCTATATTTGTTGGTGGATTATTTTATCATATAAAGGTGATAAGTAAAGGAATGGGGGAAACCCAAAAATTTGCTCTATTTCGTCTTTTTTTTGTGTACAGGTTTATCTTTAAGAAAAAATAAAATGTTCCATTTCTTTTTGAAAGCATCCCACTTTTTCTTTCTATCTAA
>CAYZXR010000092.1:0-4117 GCA_964482475.1 uncultured Planctomycetia bacterium
GTCATGGTTACCATAGTTTTGATCATTGTATTTTCCAAATACACCAAACTCACCACGATAACTTGCCCATACATCGTGTTTGCCTTCAGCACCAAAATTATATTGACCCGCAAGAGTCGGGGTAATCAGGGTGACAAAGTCATGTTTCGGATCATATCGGTCATAGAATATGTTGCTATCGTATTGTTCCATAACCCCACATCCGACGGTTACTTCTGACTGACCCATTTCCATAGCACCGGCAACTTCCGCTATCGGAAGAATGCATGCGGCAAAAACAACCGCAAGTGCAAGTTTAAATATTTTTGTTCCCATAATACCGACTCCTTTTAATTTTTACAATTACCTCAAAAACATATTACCTATTTATTTACTACAAAACACTCATTTCATAAACTGGATCTTCGTTATCATCCGAGCTTCCGCTGCCATCTGAAGCCTTTCAGGAAGAAGGGCTAATAGTCTTATCAGCGTCTAAATCTTTGTTGTCCAATTCCTCGTCCTTCTCTTCCATATCTTTCTCAGTATCTTTGAGATCTCCCTCTTCTTCCGGTGTAGTTTCACCGGTAATAATGGCTACCCAAGCATCCCAAATCATTAATTCGTTGGCAGAAAGTTCGGCAGGCACCTCTGGAGTCTGGCCCGGTTCAATTGAGCTCTTCCATCCTTCTGGGATAACGATCTCTTTACCCACCGCACTACCATTCGCGTCCACACCTTGGACATATACTTTATCTTCAAATGCTCTCGCTACCGTCATACCGCCTATAAAATCAACACCCATACCGGAGCCTCTGATACCACAAACCGCGGTTGGTGTTTTAACAACAAATTTTGACCCTTTCGCCAAATTATAAAAATTAACAAGCACTGAGCCGTCTTCCAGATTAAGACTTCCGTTTTGGACAGTTACTTGTGTTTTCTCATCAACATTGACTATATTTAGGCCTTCCGCATCATAGACAACTTCTGCCATAGAAGCGCGTCCTGTTTTGATACCAGCACCTGCTTTAAGTCGCATACCTGGCACAGCACTAATCCATTGACCACTACCCTGTTCATCAACCTGAACCTTGCCATCAACTGTCACTATGGCTACCTCAAACGTGTTGTCGATACTCGCGTATGACGCCATCGTAAATCCCGCGACAAATACTGCGACAAGCCCTATTAATAAAAACTTTTTCATTGAAAACTCCTTTTTGCGCTGTGATGAAAATTATATACAACGGACACTATTATTCTTAGGTTAGTCGAATGTACCACAGTTATAATTGACCGTCAACCATGAAACGAGTAATTTAACTACGTTAAGAGAAGATAATCTTAGCATGAAATGTCCAGCCTCTGTTCTTCCTATCTTATATGCTTTAGCTGTATTGCGTATATTCACATTTTAGTTATCTACAACTCTTATGGTTCACTTTTTGCTACTATCAAGCAACCATAATTCGAATGTTATCATATTCTCTTAGGTATCTTCCGGAACAACAGAACGACACTTATTAACACAGCGTAATACACAACAAGAAACACGTTTCCGGGAGTCGGAACTTCTATACTGGAAAAAGGAACATGTGATAGAGTTCTCATGATATTAAAAAAAATGGTCGTGATGGCTTTTATCAAAAATCCGACGCATTCGGTTATCGGTGATAGTATGGCAAACAAACCTGTAAATATGAGAACTGCCCCCAGCGTAACCAGCATAAATAAAACCGGTATCGCCAACAAATTCGCCAACACCATAGACGGTGTAATGATGTTGAAATATCTCGCGGTAATCGGCAACATCCCTATCCACACCGCAAGGGAAACTGATAAACTGTTTAAAATGATTCTTTTCGCCCTGTACATTTTCGATTCTTTGTGTTTTCGTTTTGGGACAGAGAGAAAACTATCTGATAGTGGTGTTACATAAAGAATTGATAAAACCGCGATATATGAAAGAATGAACCCCGCTTGCAACACCTGCATTGGATAAACAAACACCGCAAGGAACGCTGACAAAAAAAGCGCATTTAATGGATCATGATTCCTTTCCATCACACGGCTAATTAGCAGTAACGTCCCCATTATGGCGGCTCGCATTGAAGATGCCCTGCCACCCGCGAATACGGCAAATGATAAAATTATGATCATTGTTAACCAATATGAAGTTTTACGAGGACATCTCAAAAAATATAACATCCCCAAAAACGCGCCACCCACTACGCCGACATGCAAACCGCTAACAGCAAGAATATGCATGGTGCCTGTTTTTTTGAAAACATCTTTTTCTTCGCGCGGCATTCCACTTCGCAAGCCTAGAACCACTGACTCTATTACGTTACGCGCTGTCCCGTTAAGATGGGCCCTCACTATTCGATCGGAATTTTTCCTCAGTTTAAAAAGAAACCGTCTAATAATAGCAAGCAGATTTTTACTTTCACCGGTCTTTACATATAAGTCTTGTTCTTTTGATGTAAAAATAGCGTCTATACCTTTTCCTTTAAGATATGCCCGGTAACTAAACCCAGATAGGTTGGTTTCATCGTCAGGGCGGACTAATTTCCCGGCGATGATCAGTTCGTCTCCAGCTAAGGGTTTCTTTAAAAGAGAGTAAAGTTTTACTAGCACCAAGCCGCTTGTTCCATATTCCCCATTTTCTGTCAGCACCCTTCTCACTTGAAAAGGAAACGTATTATATGAAACATATCTGGTACTTTTTGATTCCGGATATCCTGTCACTGTACCGAAGATTACCAATTCTTGGCAGGTCTCCTCTCCTATATATGCGCCAATGTCATTTGCCTGGGGCGCCATCGCGGAAAGATGCCGCGAAAATCCGAGAACAAAAAAGAAGATGAAGCATATAACATAAAAAAATGTACGCGTTTTTCTCAAAGCTATAAGCAGAATAATAAGTCCAAGCAGTGCGTAGGTAAATATGGACAACATATCAATCGTACAAAAATCATCAAACACACCACAGACGATTATGCCTGCAAGAAAAAATATCACAGGAAATAGCAACGGTCGCCGCATGGTTATACCTTATTCGTTGATTTTTATAAATTTTTCCATTTTCGAAAGTTTAACCGGCCCGATACCTTGTACCGCGATAAGATCTTGCGCTTTCCGAAAAGGTCCATACATAGAGCGGTATTCGATTATTCTAGAGGCAAACTTATCGCCAATGCCGGGTATGAGGGTAAGTTCCGCTTGTGTCGCAGTATTGATAGCAATACGTCGAGATTCTCTGCTCGCCTCGTCAATCTCTTTTAGAGTGCATACCCGCCTGATACCATCTTGGGTAATCGCAACATCATGGGATACATGCATATGCTTAACATGAAGAAATGTGGCAGTGGCAAACAATATCATGCTAAAAACGATAAGTGCTGCTTTTTCAGGAGTATCCATGGCAGACGTATTATCTAACTCTATTTAAGTTTTGTCAATATAATTTGATGTTCTATGAAATTACTTGGTCTTCTCTAGGAGTGATCTCGATTTGATAGAGGTCGGATTTGGTACCGGTAACCCAGAAATACTCGCCATCCCAGGCAATACCGGTAGTACTTTTAACTTTAGAACGGAAATACCCTGTTATCTCAAGTGTTTCTGTATTGATCCTGTATATCCTTCGATCAAACCAACTTGATATCCACAGATCCTTACCATCCCAGGCCAATTGTGAAGGTTCCGGTATGTTTTCAATACGCGCCTTGCTAAGAATATTCCCCTCTTTATCTATTTTTAAAAGATGGTACTGAGTTCCCATGCCGCGTGTCCACGTAACAACATAGAGGTATTCGCCATTCCATACAACCCCTGCCGGATGGGACGAATCGAATACTATCTCTGATTCGGCCTTCATTATGTTGTCGTCAATAGATACAGAATAAAGTTTTTTGGTATCCCAATCGGTTATCCAGTATTTTCCATTAGGTCCGGCGGTTATCCCTTCTGAAAATGTCGCGACAGGTTTTATCTCGGAAACAATCTCCCCTGATCCAAGATCCACGACCCAGGTCGGTCCTCCTTCACCGTTATTCACCCAAATATTGCCGTCTTGCAGCAATAGGCCTTCATGATAACCTTTCGGGAGTTCTATTTTTCGAATTACTTTCAT
>CAYZXR010000093.1:0-2377 GCA_964482475.1 uncultured Planctomycetia bacterium
CCCTGATCGAATAACTCATCAGTTGACTCTATTTTTTTATTAACCTCGATCATGACACCGATATTGGCGATATCCCCAATTTCTTTATCAAGAATATCCGCGGGTAATCTATATCTGGGGATCGCTGATCTCATCATACCTCCCGCCTCAGACATAGCCTCGAAAACTGTAACCGCGTGTCCCGCTTTACATAAAAACCAGGCGGCCGTTAATCCCGCGGGACCTGAACCCACTATCGCTACTCGTTTTCCCGTGTCGGAAGCGATCTCGATCTTTTCTCGCCATCTACCTGTATCCTGCTCTGCAACAAATTTTTTCAATGCCCTTATCGCGATAGGTTCATTTACATCATCTCTAAAGCATTTCTCTTCACATGGATGTGTACATACGCAGCCTAACACATGCGGAAAAGGAACCGTTTCACGTATAACTTCTAATGAATCCTGAAAACGTCCTTCGGCTACCAACCTGACATATCGCGACACATCAATACCCGCGGGACAGGCATTTTTACATGGCAGTAACTCGGCTTTTTTGTTTTCTTCCTCAAACTCTGTTTTATCCCTCAAGGCTCCTGTTGGACAAACTTCAACACATGCACGACAAAACTTACACCCCGAGTCTTTTATTTGCTTATCGATCCCAGTGCCTACAATCGTGTCCATTCCTCGCCCGGCAAGCCCTATCGCACCGATCTCCCTCATATCCTGACATATTCTTACACACCGGCCGCACAAAATACATCTGTCAAGGTCTCTTATAAATAACGGCTCTTCGGATGTAATAGGGAGCCCCTTCGTCTGTGGTTCATATCCGGGAAGCTCTTCTTCAACGCCTATCCATTCGGCAACTTTTTTCAACTGGGAGGACGCTTCGATATCTTTCGGATGCTCACTCAAAATAAGCCAGAGAACTTTTTTTCTAAGATCTTGTATTTCCGGGGTATTCGTTTTTATTACCATGCCCTCTTGGGCTTCGGTGGTGCAGGATGTCGGTAATCCCCTGACACCCTTGATCTCCACAATACATAAACGACACGCACCTATAGGCGCAAGATCCGGATGATAACACAGGTTTGGTATATAAATACCGGCATCTGTTGCCGCTTCGAATATAGTTTTTCCGCTATGTGTCGGAATATTTTTACCGTTTATCTTTATTTTTATCATTTTATCGCCTTAAAACGACATGCTTCAATACACGCCTTACATTTTATACACTTTTCTTTATTTATTTTAGCTACATTTTTCGCTTCCCATTCAATCGCGCCTACTGGGCAGGCTTTAAAGCATAAACCACATTTAACACATTTCTCTTCAATAACCTCAAACTTGATAAGATCTCCGCAAACATGTGCGGGACAATTTTTATCGTTTATATGCGTCTTGTATTCATCAATGAAATATTTTAAAGTAGTAAGAACAGGATTAGGCGCGGTATTTCCGAGCCCGCAAAGAGCCGTTTTTTTAACAGCCTCTCCCATCTCTTGGAGAAATCGCAAATGCTTTTCTTCCCCTTTTCCGGATGTGATAGTCTCAAGTACTTCCAACATCCGCTTTAATCCCACCCTGCAAGGCACACATTTTCCGCATGATTCCGCCACAGTAAAATCCAGAAAGAACCTTGCCATATCAACCATGCATGTGCTTCCATCCATCACTATCATACCGCCGGAACCCATTATGGCCCCGGTTTTCGTTATAGACTTGTAATCTATGGGCGTATCCAAAAGACTCTCCGGCAAACATCCGCCTGAAGGACCTCCTATTTGAACACCCTTGAACTCTTCTTTCGCGTTAAGCATGCCTCCACCCGGACCGTATATAAGCTCCCTTATCGTCGTTCCCATCGGAACCTCTACTAATCCGGTATTTTTTACTTTTCCGGCAAGCGCAAAAACTTTTGTTCCTTTACTGTTCTTGGTTCCGATAGAAGCGAACCATTCCGCGCCTCTGGTAATCACATGTCTAACGTTCGCGATCGTCTCAACGTTATTGATACTGGTCGGATTCCCCCACAGCCCTTTGTTTGCCGGAAACGGCGGTCTTGTTTTCGGCATGCCCCGCCGCCCTTCGATGGAAGCAATAAGTGCGGTTTCTTCACCACACACGAATGCCCCGGCACCTTCTTTTATTTTTATATCGAACGAAAAATCTTTACCGTCAATCCCCTGTCCCAGAAATCCTCTTTCCTTTGCCTGGTCTATGGCCATTTTTAACCGTTTCAGGGCAAGCGGATACTCCGCCCGGCAGTACACATAGCCTTCCCCTGCTCCGATAGCGTAACCGGCAATAACCATCCCCTCGATCACCGCGTGCGGATCACCTTCAAGTATGCTACGATCCATAAACGCACCCGGATCGCCTTCATCCGCGTT
>CAYZXR010000093.1:2477-3928 GCA_964482475.1 uncultured Planctomycetia bacterium
ATGCTCTTCGACGAGCCTTGAGACGTTTTCGGGTTTGATATATTCGTATGTGACCCTATCCTGTCCCGGGATGATAATATCGACCAATACGTCCCTGAAAAGACCCCTATCACCGGTCTTAACTATAAGACATTTGTCCTTTAAACCACGGCTTTTCAGTTCCTTGCTGAAATTATCCACCACTTCGGAAGCTCCAGCTGAAACTCCGCTTGTGCCCATACATATAAGTATTTTGATCTCCATCTATTTCACTTTCCCTGATCTATATTGTTGTAAAAGCTCTATCATTTTCTGGATCGTACATCTTCCGTGAAAATCATCATCTATCATAATTACAGGCGCCATTCCGCAACATCCCAAACAGGCAACCCTCTCCAGAGAGAACATTCCATCTTCCGTAGTCTCACCATCGGTTATCCCAAGCTTGTTAGACAAATAATCCAGGATATCCTTCCCTCCCATAACATGGCAAGCAGTGCCCTGGCAAACCTTGATAATATGCTTACCACGCGGTGCGAGATGAAATTGCGCGTAAAAAGTCAATACGCCGTAAACTTCCACCGGAAACATAGACAACTCTCCGGCGATCACCCTGACAGACTCCTCGGGAACGTACCCGTAAAAACCCTGGATATCCTGCAATATCGGGATCAGCGCACCTTTTTCGCCGCCGTGTTTCTTTACTATTTTTTCTATGTCCTTAACCTTTACTTTCACCTGTCGCCTCTTTTATATTATTGTTTTCCTAATTTCAGTGCAAACACACTAACTCCTTATCTCTATTAGTTTTTATGGTATCCGTTTGCGCATTTCCCGGACAAGAGTCCCGAAAACGTCATCATTGACTTTCTGGGGTGTGCATTGTGTCTTGTGGTAACATCTGTGTTCCATGACCGTATAATTATAACATTAAGTTCCTGAAAGAAAAGAAAAATTTTTCCTTATCGCTGATTGGAGGGATTGGCCTTGATTTTTGGTTTTCTCATCACCAAAGAATAATCTACTTTGCGGAAAAGAATTATATCTGCCCATTCTTTACTTTCGGCTCCATGTTCTCTGAATTCACGCATATTGCTGTACCAAAATGTTTTTAACCCTTTCCCGACTGAGTAGCCCTTGTCTTGAACATCTCTTGTTACCCTGGTCTTTAATTGTGTGCGCTTCCGGGCATCTATATAGATGGAGATGTTCACCAGATCCTTAAATTCTTCATATGTGGAAACTTCTCCGTCGATAATATTGTATATTGCCGGCTCATACAACTCGGTCGCGTCTGACATCCCAAGGGCTCTATCATATACAGGTTTGAAAAAGGGTATTCCGGCACGAATATCTTCAAGATGCCACCTTATAAGTTCCATTTCGTTGGCTTCAGGATGCGGGCCCATTATGCCCTTTTCTTTTCTGAAGCTTCTGGGCGTTTTGTAATTATCCAGCCTTAGCACCTTAGA
>CAYZXR010000094.1:0-3919 GCA_964482475.1 uncultured Planctomycetia bacterium
ATAACCATATTGCGGCCTTTGCGTTTCGCTTTATAAAGTGCTGTATCAGCAGAATCAATCAATGAGGTAACGTCCTCACCACCTTCAGGATAAGTCGTTATTCCCACACTGACCGTAACATTGATCTTCTCGTCAAAAGCCTTTATGGTTTCTGCCTCCACTGATTTGCGTAAACGTTCCGCAACTGTCAAGGCAAAATCTTTCGTGGTCTCGGGAAGTAGAACGCAAAATTCCTCGCCTCCATATCTGGCGATCATATCTACTTCTCTGACAGATATCTTAAGGCTATCCGCCACTTCTCTGAGAACCGCATCTCCGACAAGGTGTCCGTATGTATCATTACACTTTTTAAAATTATCTATATCGATCATTCCGACCGAAAATGTCATTCCGAGCCGTCTGGCTCTGTCGACTTCTTCCTCTAGTCTGCCCATTAAATAACGACGCAAATACACACCTGTAAGGCCATCAACAATAGAAAGCTCTTCGACCTTTTCGTATAACTCCACCTTCCTAAGTTCCAAGGCTATTTGGGGAACTACTATATTGAACCTATTGTAACCCAGTTTGGTAGCACCTTCAATAGCCAATACAGCCGAAACCTTCTCAATAGCAAGCGGCATAGCAAAGAATGTATTTGATTGTATCCCCGCAGAATTAAACATCTCTTCTGCGTCTTCCCTCTCAATAAAGAATGGTTTGAATCCTTTCTGCCTTATATGTTCCACTAGCACTTTGTAATCGATCGAGCCATTATCCGAGCCGACATGTCCTCGTACTTCCGACATGCTCTTTGAAAAGCCTTGAGTAAATATACCATTTTTAAATATGATCAAATGTGCCGTTTCAAACTTAAAGTTGTTCTCAAGAAAGTCAAACACAGCGTCCAATAAATCATTAAACTTAAGCACTGGACCGAGTTGTTTTGTTATCTCGTACAATCGGGAAATACGGGCTAACTCCCTTTCAACTATCCTCCCTTTTCTCTCGGCACCTTCCAGCTCTTTAACTATATTATTGTACTTTCCTTCCTCTCTGTATATATCTTTTTTATTGCGAGATTCAACGTTTTTCCGTAAGACCATAACCATATAACTTATGCCAATTGACATAACTAAAAGCGCGATAAATATCGATACATCAACAACATCCAAAACTCCGATCCTCTGATAAAACACAAAGAACAAGATATTTCCAAGCAACATCAATACAAGAGACCGTACTGTGAGAACATATGGCGCGATAATTCCAAGTAATGGTATGATAAAAAGCACAAAATATTCGTCGCCTCTAGGACTCACGTGACACACCCAACTTGCGAGAAACAAGAGCATGTTCATGGTAAATATAGCTATTATACTTATTTTGCGCATATTTTATTTTTGCCTTCTGATTTTGCCTGATATAAACGTCTATCGGCTTCCCAAATAAGGTCCTCTCGAAGTTTCGCGTCATTCGGAAATATTGACACACCCGCCGAAACTGTAATGGTTTTCTTTTCACGACGGATAGTCGCCGGAGAATTTTCTATATCTGACCGTATTTCTTCCGCAAGTTTTGTCGCTTTTTCTATATCACAACCAAGTGCTATGAACGCAAATTCTTCGCCACCGTACCGGCATATAATATCACCAGCGGATGCCTTGTTCTTCAATGCTCTGCTCACGTTCTTCAGCACTATATCTCCCGCGATGTGCCCATATTTATCATTAAATTTTTTAAAATTATCAATATCAAACATGATCATAGCAAAAGGATTGCCACTTCGAAGTCCCCTTTGAACTTCCTCCTCGAGACGTTCCATGAAATATCGGTGCACATAAAGTCCGGTAAGACTATCCTTCAAAGCAAGTTCTTCAGTTTTTCTATACAGTCTTGAGTTCCCCAATGCTACAGCAGTTAATTCCCCGATAATATCCAATATGCGAAGATCATGCTGACCAAAAGCCTCTTCCGTTTTAGAATCTACCCTCAAAATACCTATGATACTCCCCTCACAAATAAGAGGCTTACTCATTAAAGAAACAAAATCTTCACTTCTTTCATCCTCATTAATCGAAAAT
Source organism: uncultured Planctomycetia bacterium (assembly GCA_964482475.1). Lineage (GTDB taxonomy): Bacteria > Omnitrophota > Gorgyraeia > Tantalellales > Tantalellaceae > JAHJBY01. Next base: position 2,064 of record CAYZXR010000094.1, read on the forward strand.
CTATAATCCTTTCGCACGTCACGCACAAACAGACTCTGCATATTTTTCATGACCCATCTTTCGAATATGCCACCCTTTTTCATACCAACAGTTTTATTGTTATCCGCGCGAGACACGTCCACTTGCGATATCCCATTCCCTTTGTCGTCTTTAAGATAAAACAGAACCCTTACATCTGACTTGAATTTATCAAAGGTTTTTTGAGCCACTATTCGTATAATTTCATCGGAAGAAAGTGACACGCTTAACTCGTCAGAAATTCCTTTGAGCTTAAGCAAACTGTTTACCTTCTCTTCCATGGCCGATATTTCCGCCATTCTATTTTCGAAATGATCACGTATTAGGTTGGTATCTTCGTGCACCTTTTCCATCGTAACTGTGTATTCACGATCCGAGTTGGTGATGTTCCGGTGTATATAGTATCCTATGAAGCAGTTAAGAAAAAAAGCCAGGATAAGGACGCTGTAATAGTAGGGGTTGAGATCAGTCAAGGGCCCATAAATGAATATCATCGACACCAAAAGACAGCTAAGCCCGCCAAATACACCTAAAGACACCCAGAAAAGCATTACCGCAAGGGTCATTACGATAAGTAAACTAATGATCAGGATTTCTAAGTGCTGTAATTGGCTTCTCAGCATAGGCACCAAATACATGAGACAGCACAGCAAGCCAACAAAAAGAATGATGGAAAAAGGTATAAGGAGGTTCTTTCGAACAAAAGAACTCATGGGTAATCCAAACTATATGATAGTTTTTTCGGTTATTTTATCAAAAAAATGTACTTTGCTCATATCAAAAACAATGTCCATATCCTGGTTAATTTGCGGATCCGCATCCCCAGAAACTCGAGCAACAAGAATATGCTTGCCAGTGTTCAGGTGTATATCCACTTCCGAACCCAGATACTCTACAACTTCACATACCATGGTAACAATATTTTCAGGAGGCGCCTCGGAAACAAATAGCTTGTCATAAATATCGTCACTTCGCACCCCCATTATAACTCTCGTATCGATACGATCGTTAAGGGCCTCATACATCTCTTCCACTATGCGTACACGGAAATGGCCTTCATCAAAATATAGTTTATCATCTTTTTTTATTATTCTTCCTTCCAAAAAATTCATTGCCGGAGTACCGATAAAACTGGCTACAAATTTATTTACCGGTTTATTATAAACATTCGTCGGGGTATCAATCTGATGTATAACGCCATCCTTCATAACCGCTATCCTGTCGCCAAGAGTCATGGCCTCATTCTGATCATGAGTTACATATATCATAGTAGCTTGAAGCCTAATATGTAAACGGTGTATTTCCGTACGCATCATCACCCTTAATTTGGCATCAAGATTACTCAATGGCTCATCAAAGAGAAATACCATCGGTTTCCGGACAATCGCACGTCCAACTGCCACTCTCTGGCGTTGTCCACCCGAGAGCTCGCTTGGACGGCGCTTCAACAGCTGTTCGAGTCCAAGAATAGTCGCAGCTTCTTTTACCCTTGAATCTATTTCCTTTTTGGGATATTTTTTTAATCTAAGACCAAAAGACATGTTTTCATACACACTCATATGCGGATAAAGCGCGTAGTTCTGGAACACCATGGCTATATCGCGGTCTTTGGGGGGGATATTGTTAACTTTTCTATCGCCTATAAAAATTTCGCCACTAGTTGCTGTTTCAAGACCGGCTACCAATCTTAGTGTCGTAGACTTCCCACAGCCTGAAGGTCCTACCAAAACTATAAATTCCTTATTCTCGACACCGAAACTCACATCATCAACAGCGGCTATTCCACCCGGAAAAAGCTTACAAACATTTTTTAAACTTACTTGTGCCATACCTTGCTC
>CAYZXR010000095.1:0-3774 GCA_964482475.1 uncultured Planctomycetia bacterium
CTAATAAGTTTTTTGAGAATTGGATCCGGGATAAATATCTTCCTCTTCTTCAGACTTCTTTATTTAAGGCTTCTGGAAAAGAGATATCTATTCAGTTTAAAGTTGTTGCGCTACCTGCCCAAGAAACACCCTCTCCTGAAACAATATCGGGCCTCTCGTTAGATCAATCCCGCGAACCAAAAACCGAAAATAGAAGCTGGCTAAAGAATCTGATCGGCGGCCCCAAGCAAATGCCTGAAAGTCAATACCAGCAGATTGGACTTAATCCAAGATATACTTTTGATAATTTCGTTGTGGGTGCTAACAATCGTTTTGCGCATGCCGCGTCTTTAGCGGTAAGTGAGAGCCCCGCAAAAAACTATAACCCTCTTTTTATCCACGGAGGTGTAGGGCTGGGAAAGACCCACCTACTGCAGGCTATAGGCCATCACCACCTCGAAAGCAATCCTAAAGCAAAACTTTTGTATATTTCGGGTGAGGAATTTACAAATCAATTGATCCGCGCAATACGAACAAGAACTACACCAAATTTTCGCAACATGTATCGCAATGTTGATATATTGCTCATCGACGACATCCAGTTTATAGCGGGAAAAGAATCCACGCAGGAAGAATTTTTCCATACTTTTAATAAATTATATGACTCTCACAAACAGATCGTTATGGCTAGCGATCGTTCCCCTCGGGAAATCCCCACACTTGAGGAGCGGCTTGTTTCCCGGTTCGCTTGGGGACTGATTGCTGATGTACAGTTGCCGGATTTTGAAACTAGGATAGCCATCATCTCAAAAAAATGTGAACTCGAAGATACTCCTATATCACAAGATGTCCTTTACTTCCTAGCGGAGAAAATTCGCACAAACATACGAGAAATGGAAGGCGCGCTTATTCGTGTTGTCGCATATGCGGAATTAACAGGATGCGCCCTTTCGGTTGATCTCGCTCGCGAAGTCCTCAAGGGCATGATATCCGCTGAAGAGAAAAAGATAACAATGCCGTTAATCCAGGAAATAGTAGCCGAATATTTTGGTATTTCTGTGACTGAAATGAACTCCAGGAAGCGCACCAACGCAATAGCGTACCCTAGGCAGATCGCGATGTTTCTATCTAGGTCTCTTACGGATCACTCATTGCCGGACATTGGGACCGCTTTTGGCGGCCGTGATCACACCACGGTGTTGCATGCTAATGAAAAAATTAAGAAAGAACTGATAGAGAATGAAAATACCAAGTCTGTAATAAGTTTATTGGAGTCAAAAATAAGAAAATAGGTAAAAGTGGGTGTTTTTGCCTGTGGATAGTGTGGATAACCTGTGTATAACTTTTAGTTCACATTTGTCCGGTTATGAATAAGTTGTGCACATACTTATCCACAGGATTTTTAAAAGGTAACTTGTTTTTTTACAATTAGTTATGTAGTTATACACAGGAAGACTGTCGCTCTACTGTTATTACGATTACGACTATTCTTTTAAAACTAAACAGCATAACAGCATAATAGAACAATAGGGGGAAGTGGCATGAATGTTATAGTTCAGAAAGAAATATTAGCAAATGGTATACAAACTGTACAAAACGCGGTTACCCAAAAAAGTAGCTTGCCTATTCTAGCAAATGTTTTGCTCGAATTAAGTCCAACAGAGTTAAAATTGACAGCAACAGACCTTGATATAGGAATATGTGCCATGGTGCCTGTTTTATCGGGAGAAAAAGGAGCAATAACCATACCAGCAAAAAAATTCTTTGATATCACTCGATCTCTTCCTGACGGAAGCGAGATAAAGATGTCAATTAAGAAAAATAATTCCATTATGATTCAAGCAGCTAAGGCGCAATTTAAAATGATTGGATTACCAAAAGAAGACTTTCCTGCTTTGCCTTTATTTGAGGACAAGGACTCAATTACGCTTCCCCAGGAAACACTTAAGGAGATGATAAACCTAACAGACTTCGCGATCAGTAAAGACGACGCCAGACATGTCCTCACAGGGGCATTAATGGTGGTAAAAGGTGAAACAGTGACAATGGTGGCAACAGATGGAAGAAGGATGGCGGTTAGTAAAAAAGCGCTTCCTCAAAAAACACTAGTTAGCCGAGAGGCTATCATACCTCTTAAAACAATTACTGAAGTAAAGAGATTACTGGGCGAGTCAGGAGATGTAAAAATACAACTTAGTGAGACTCAAGTTATGTTTTCTTTCGCGTCAAGTTTTGTGGTTTCTCGTTTATTAGAGGGAGAGTTCCCGGATTACCATAAAGTTATACCCGAAAAATCAAAAAAGGCGATAGAGTTGGACACAGAAGCTTTTTTGTCAGCAGCGCGAAGAATAAGCATTCTTACAGACCAAGATTCACAGGCTGTAAAACTAAACATACAAAAATCGAAAATGACGATTTCAAAAAACACACCGTACTTAGGAGAGGCAAAAGAAGAGGTGAGTGCGAGCTTTAATGGAGAAAAAGAAATTGAAATAGGATTCAATCCGCGATATCTCATAGATGTACTTAGAAACATAAATGAGGAGAAAGTGGAGTTTGAGGTAAACGATTTCAACAAGCCTGGTGTTATAAGAAAAAAAGACGAGTATGTGTATGTTGTCCTCCCGATGCAACTTGTCGCGTAAAAACAAATAACGGGTAATAGACCTGTGGAAAAAAATGATTAGAGGAAGACAGCCGAGACATTTAGACGATATAGTAGGAAGCCTTCTCCGAAAACTAGAAGGGGGAAGCGGGAAAAAGGGTAGTGCCGTTCGAGAAGCATGGATGAAAGCTGTGGGAGAGGTAGCGCTAGGTCAAACACAACCGGTGAGTTTTAAAAAAGGAACGCTTGTGGTTATAGTGGAGAACTCTACCTGGTTGTATAAGCTGACCATGGAAAAAAGAAAAATAATAAAAATTTTTAACGAATATTATTCAGGGAGACAAAAAGTAGAAAATATACGGTTTAGAGTGGGAAAGACAGACTTCGAATAAAAGATAAAAAGGGAAGAGAGAAAACATGGCAAAAGCGAACGAGAAGCCGGAAAAGAAAACAAACGAAAAGAAACAAGCAGAGAAAAAAGCAAATGACGCGAAGGGAGTGGCAAGTAAAAAATATGATGCCACGACTATCCAGGTACTAGAAGGGCTTGAGGCTGTGAGAAAACGCCCGGCGATGTATATAGGAGACACAGGAAAAAGAGGACTACACCACTTAGTGTATGAAGTCGTAGATAACTCTATCGATGAGGTGATGGGGGGATACTGCGATAAAATAGAAGCAATAATCCACGCGGATGACAGCATTACGGTTTCTGACAACGGACGCGGTATACCGACCGGCATACATGCAAAAACGGGGAAACCTGCAGTGGAAGTTGTTATGACAACGCTTCACGCGGGAGGTAAATTTGACCACAGGGTTTATAAGGTTTCCGGCGGGCTACATGGCGTCGGGGTTAGCTGTGTAAACGGCCTGTCGGAGTGGTTGGAAGTAGAAGTAAAAAGAGAAGGAAAGATACACCATCAGGCGTACAAGAGAGGAAAGGCGGCGTCCAAGGTAAAGGTTCTCGGAAAAACAAAGGCAACCGGAACCAGTGTTACATTTAAACCGGATGAGGAAATATTTACGGAAATAACAGAGTTTAATTATGATCTGTTAGCGGCGCGGCTTAGAGAATTAGCTTTTTTGAACAAAGGTGTGAAAATAATCCTTAAGGATGAACGCACAGAAAAAGAGAACGAGTTTTATTATAAGGGAGGGATAGTTTCTTTTGTAGAGCACATAAATAA
>CAYZXR010000096.1:0-3745 GCA_964482475.1 uncultured Planctomycetia bacterium
ACAAAGAAGGGTCAATTCTAACTCTGCACGTCTGAGAACACAAGCTTTGTTTTGTCAAAATGGAAAATTTGGGAGGTTTCGCAACGATACCATTGAATGATAACAAATAATGGTTTATTGAAAATGCCACAAAAAATTTACAGATCTGATAGTTCGTGAAAATCGTCTATAACAATAGGTGTTTGTACCACCGGCATAGGTTTCATCATGGATATGGTTTTCCATCGCCCGCTTCTATACCGTAGGTACACAAACCCCGAAAATAGAAGAAAAACACCCACAACTCCAAACCATGCCACCTCGATATCGGTATCAAAAACTTTGAACATGACAAGAAGTATTGGAACAAGCACCCAGTGCCCCACAACCGAGATAAACATCGCCCAAAAAGTGTCACCCGCACCTCGCAAAGCACCGATATATACAACAAACACAGCCTCAGCCAAAACATAAAGAGATGCTAGACGTATCATAAACACCGTCACGGGCATCGCCGCGGCAAACACGCTCTCGCCCGTACCCGAACGAAAAATCCCCGCCAACATTTCTGGAAAACCCGCGAAAAAGATAAAGACAATTATTGAGTACACCATGGCAAGCTTAATGCCCGATCTCGTCGCCCGTTGTGCCGTATCCGGATCACCAGCCCCCATATAACGCCCCACAAGGCTGGTCACTCCTACTTCTATCCCCAAAAGTGGAACAAACGAAACCATGTCCCAATTGAAAACTATTGTCGCAGCAGTGGCGGATACCACACTAACCGAATGGAATATCATAACTATTATGTCGAAAGCCAAAAGGTTCAAAAACATCTCGAGGCCCGCCGGATAACCAAAACGAAAAAGTTTCTTCATAACCTCGCCGTTAAAAAGAAAAGATCTCGCGACATTAAATCTCTTTAGATTTTCCTTGCCCAGATAAGTTACAAGCAGTACTATCAGCCCACACATGCTTCCAATTATTGTACCGTAAGCGGCACCCCTAATTCCCAACGCCGGCATACCAAACTTCCCGAATATGAGAATATAGTTCACAACTATATTCACGCTCATTGCCGTAAGTGCCGATATCATGACCATTTTAGTCTTCCCTATCCCTGAGAAAAATGCACTCAGACAATTACGGAGAAGTGTAATTATTACGGCGAATATCAGTATATCAAAATAAAGTTTCTGTAAACTAAGCTGAGTCGATCTTATCCCCATAACATCAAAAAGACCATACGCAAGAGGCCGACAAAACAGGATCACGGGATACGCTATAAAAGCAATTATAACAGCTTGTGTTAGCACCACAGCACATTTGTTTTTTTGTTCGGAGCCCAAGTATTGCGCAACAACCGCCGTCGCGTAACCCGTAAGTCCCAAAAAGAATGTCGCCATCACGAATACTGTCAAGCCTCCACCCATCGCGGCATTCATGTGTTCTGGTCCAAGACGCGATAAAAACATCCTGTCTGTAAAGGTCATGACGGTGTAACATGCATTTGAAACCAGCATCGGCACGGCGATACTCACCATCTCTCGAATACCGCCTTTTTTATGTGCAGTTCCAGCCTTTAGGTTCTTAAAAATTTTCATGGTGGTTATTATACGGCACCTTATTAGGAATTAGCAAGAAGGACATGGAAGTTCCCAGGTCACTGACGAACCGAAGAGGCACTACTACACCTCTAGTTATTAAAAGCACGAATATGTTTGATAAAAAGTTCAGGATCTTCAACGGACAATAGATGAGCTACCTCTTCAATATATTCAAACGTAGCGTTTGATATCCTGCTCGCGAGCAGCTGGGATTCATCCGGCGTAATAAGAAGGTCTCGCCTGCCAGTAATGACCAAAGTTTTTGCCTTAATTTTTTTCAACCTGTCATGAGAATTGTACTCGGAATACGCCTTTACCTGTCTCCTGAATCCATCTATAGTCTGCCTATATGGCGCATTCAAAACATACTGTATAAACACTGTCATTTTCACCTTGCGATTGAAAAATTCCGGAGAAAAAAGCCAACACATGAATTCCTTCAAAAACAATTCATGTGGAATGTCCTTTTTCATCATTCCCACCATGTTGGCAAAAAGAAACTTATTTCGTGCGGATGTGAATGCCGCGGTACTTGCCAGTATAAGGTTATTAACTCTTTCGGGACAAGTAATAGCCATTTCCTGAGCAATATACCCGCCCATAGAGTGCCCAAGAATATCAGTTTTCTCTATCTTAAGATGATTCAGAAGTGCACAAGCGTCTTTTGCCATAGTAGCTATATCAAAAGCCCCGCTGGGACACTGCGTTCTGCCTACTCCTCGATTGTCAAAAATAATGAGCTGAAAATATTTTTTTAGCTTATCCAACACCAACTTCCATACCTGGCAGTCGCTGGTCAACCCCCCTACAAGCATTAACGGTCTGCCTTTTCCATGAACCTCATAGTAACATCTAATATTATTTATTTCGGCTATCGGCATTCTTTACCCCTTTCATTTTAAGTTCCATTCAATTATACACGACTTTAGTATTCTTGGCCGAATAGTTTACAAAGGCAGGGATATTTTTAAGAGAAAAAGTGACCCTCGCTCTCTGTAACATTCAAGTGTTTCAGAGTTAGCTGAGCTTTGAAAAAATCTACCTGAACAATATGTATTTTCTCGCGAAAAAATTCCAAATGACAACTATCATTGTCGCGGCAAATTTTGAGAATAAATAGTGGAAATTAACATTTTCAGTGAAAAACCAGATCATGTATTGATTGATGATAAGCCCTATAATTCCAATAACGATAAAAATCGCGATCTCAAAGTATCGGTTTTTGAACGCGCGTTTGTCAAAAACCCAGTTAACATTCAAAATATAAGCTGTTATTGACCCAGCTAAAAAAGCTATTAATGATGCCGTTAAATAATGTACCTTGAAAATCTCAACAGATACTATCAACAAACAATAATCGACCGCATACGCGACAGTGCCCGATAAAACATAGCGGAATACCTGCGCGTAAAGATTGTCTGTTGCCTGTCGGAAAAGTTTCGCCATAGCACTTATCTGTTATTGTTCTTTTGTTTGCCGAGTGGTTTCTTCTTTCTTATTTAATGTCTCGAGCAAGACTTCTCTAACTCTGTTTAAGGCCATTTTGGAAAATTCTTTATTCTCAAGAGGATAAAGATCATCAAAACTAACTGGCGGGAGAATCGTTACCTTAACTGTACCGGGACTAATGCTTTTACTTCCTTTTCTCTGTATATTAGTGCTTCCGTCAATACATATAGGTACGACTCTAACCTTTGTGTCTTGAAGAATGGAAAAACTTGAAGGTTTAAACTTTCCAAGATTATCATTAAATGAACGTGTTCCTTCCGGAAATATGACAATGGAATTGCCTGATTTTATCAAAGTCATTATTGTTTGATAAGTTCGATAAGATTTCCGGATATTACTGCGTTCTATAGGTATATACTCCTGAAGTCTCATATACGCGCCAAACATAGGCGTATCAAAAAGCTCTTTTTTAGCTAAAAATAAATACTGCCCCGGAATAACCCTAAAAAGAATGGGCCAGTCCAGATCACTCTGGTGATTCGGCATATAGACGACTGTTTCATCTTTGGGCAGGTTGTCCTGCCCAAAGATCTCCAGGCGTGTCCCGCTTATTTTCATAAGCGTCCATGCCCAAAAGCGCTCGGTTTTGCGGTACATTTCCCTGTTACCGGGCCAAACAATCGCGTCAAAAAACATCGCTAAAGACATAA
>CAYZXR010000097.1:0-3723 GCA_964482475.1 uncultured Planctomycetia bacterium
CCGTTTTTTTTGTTGTGGTAGGAGACGAGAATGTTATAAAAAATGCTTTTGGGCCTGAGAGAGAAAAAGAACTTTCCGTTCAGCGTATTTCTCTCGAGGAACCTGGGGATATCGAATTGGCGGAAGGTTCCTTGAACATTTTGGACCCGGGACCCATGCTTGATAATATCCGTCCGGGGGAGTCGACAGCGGAAGGCGCGAGAAAGGCATTAGAATGTATTCGGGTAGCGGCAAGCTTGCTTGTTGAAGGCGATGGCCACGATGCTATGGTCACAGCACCTGTTGCGAAGAGTTCGATAGCTGCTATTCGTCCAGGTTTTGTGGGGCATACGGAATATTTGCAAGAGATATTTGCGAAGGATATGGTTACAATGGTTCTCATAGGTGATTCCCTAAAGGTTGTGCCTGTGACAAGGCATATACCGGTTGCGGATATTACGAAAACATTGACTACCGATCTTATTATAAAAACCACCAGGAACGTAATAGATTCTCTTCAACTTGTCACCGGCAAATCCGATGCGCGTATAGGAATTTCAGCATTGAACCCGCACGGTGGTGAGGACGGGCATATAGGGCGAGAAGAGATAGATATAATAACCCCGGCTATTGATGCGCTCCGAGTAGATTATCCCAATATTGAGGGTCCTATCCCGGCGGATGTTATTTTTTATCGAGCATTGGCGAAGAAAATAGACGTGGTCATTGCAATGTATCATGACCAGTGTTTAGCCCCCTTTAAAATGGTGGATTTCGATAATGGAGTGAACATGACATTGGGTCTGGGGCATATTCGGACTTCACCGGATCATGGAACGGCTTTTGATATAGCTGGGAAAGGGATAGCGTCTTCGGGTTCGATGGAACAGGCTATAAAACTTGCGGCCAAAGGCGCTATAGAACAGTGAGTGGACTATGGATTTAAGTGATCTGAAAACTTTATGGAAAGAGAATGATTTCCGGCCAATCAAACGTTTCGGGCAGAATTTTTTGATTGAGGGGAATATCAGAGATAATATTTTAAAGCAGATAGCAATCGATGCGGACGATATTGTGGTCGAGATAGGTCCCGGGTTTGGTGTGATGTCATTTAAAATAGCCGAGATGTGCAGAAAGCTTTACCTTGTTGAAAAAGACAAGAAAATATGCGCCATGATGGAACCGCTTTTTCGAGCAAAAGAAAATATTACGCTTATTCAGGGAGACATATTGGAGACGGATCTAGCGGGTTTTGCTGAGAATGAAGAAAAAATCATTGTATATGGAAATATTCCATATAACATAACAACTCCAATCATACAGAGTGTTATCAATAATCGTACTTGCATAAAAAAAGCCGCTTTTGTGATGCAGGAAGAGTATGCCACGCGCTTGACGGGTTCACCGGGTTCAAAGGATTATGGATCGATAAGTTGCTATGTCCAGTTCTACTGCAAAGTGAAAAGACAATTCCGAATTGGAAAAAATGCGTTCTATCCAAGACCGAAAGTTGATTCATGTTTGCTGAGTATGGAAATATTGTCGGAACCATCAATCAAAGTGGAAGATGAACATCTTATGTTCAGAATAATACGACAAGCGTTCTCCCAGAGACGCAAGAAGGTTCTTAACCCACTTTCGCATGATATGTTCTTAAATATGACCAAGGAAGAATGGGGGCGGATATTTGAGACAGCGGGGGTTAATCCCGCTCTCAGGGCGGAAGATCTTGCGCTTGTCGATTACGCTAAAGTCAGTGATGTGGTCAGTCGCGAAGTAGCGAATAGTAAGCCGCAGCCGAGTTGACTTTTGTGAAATTGTATGTTAATTTAATCCAAATGACTAAAAATAATATTAATAACAATGCTATCAGTGTGGATGTCGTGAGATATGTCGCGGAATTATCACGGCTGTCTCTGGATGAGAAAGATACAGTTACATTTCAACATCAACTGGAGCAGATATTAGAATATGTTGCCCAACTAAATGAGGTTGATACGGATGGGTTCTCTCCGATGACCCACGTACTGCCTAATATAAAGGGTATTTTTCGTGAGGATGTGCCCGGGAAGTCTCTTTCTCAGGAAGAGGCGCTCGCGAACGCCCCGGACAGTACTCGCGGTTTTTTCAGGGTGCCAAAAGTTATATAAGGGTTATGGGCTAACGGTTAAGTAGTTGTTAGTTGTTGGTTGTCAGTTTTTAGGGCTTAGTGGATACTTTAAACAACCAAAAACCAAAAACCAAAAACCAAAAACTAAAAACTAAAAATGCGTTACGCTAGAATTATGGATATAACACTATCAAATATAAGTTCTTACAAGAAATGGCTAGAGGAACAGAATAAGCCATTGTCTTCTGTTGCGAAGGATCTGGTCGTCCGCGCCTCAGAGATTAATAAGGACGTACGATCATTTATTGCTATTGATTCGGATGTTATCAGCGATAGAGCCCTTTCGTTGGATAAGCAGGCTAAAAAGGGCAAATTATGGGGTGTTCCCGTTGCTTTGAAAGATAACATTTGCATTAAAGGCGGATTGACGACTTGCGGATCTCGTATACTTGAAGGGTTTAAACCACCTTATGATGCGACTGTTGTTGAAAAACTTAAGACAAGCGGGGCTCTTCTTATGGGAAGAGCCAATATGGATGAGTTTGCTTTTGGGTCTTCCTGTGAAACATCTTGTTACGGACCTACCAGAAATCCGAGGGATCTCTCGAGGATACCGGGTGGATCGTCTGGTGGCTCATGCGCAGCTGTGGCAAGTGGTCAGGTGGTGGCGGCTTTAGGGTCCGACACCGGTGGGTCGGTCAGACAACCGGCTGCGTTATGCGGTGTGGTCGGTCTTAAACCTACATATGGCCGGGTGTCACGATACGGGCTTGTGGCGTTTGCTTCCAGCTTAGATCAAATAGGCCCTATAACCAATAATGTTGAAGATTCTGCGCAGATACTGGAAGTTATTGCAGCTTATGATGAAAAAGACTCAACCTCGCTTGAGATAAAAGTCCCCAAATATACTGATAGCCTTGGCAAAGATATCAAAGGTCTCACAATAGGAATTCCGAAGGAATATTTTACCGAAGGCATCAGTCCTGATGTTGCTAAACGTGTTCAGGAAGCGAAAGAGGTAATCAAAGGTTTGGGGGCAAAGATCGTGGATGTCTCTCTGCCTCATACTAAATACGCTGTTAGTTGTTACTACATTATCGCTCCAGCGGAGGCAAGTTCTAATCTTGCGAGATTTGATGGTGTTCATTATGGACGAAGAAGCACACAGGCTGATAATCTTATCGATATGTACATCGCGTCGCGGAATGAAGGATTTGGAGATGAAGCAAAACGGCGTATACTTCTTGGGACATACGCGCTTTCAAGCGGATATTATGATGCTTATTATCGCAAGGCTCAAAGGGTGAGAGCAAAAATAGCAGATGAGTTAACTTATGTTTTGTCTAAAAAGTGTGATTGTATCCTTACACCGACATCACCGACTACCGCGTTTAAGATAGGCGAACGTATGGATGATCCCTTAAAGATGTATCTTTCGGATATTTTCACCATTCCCGCGAATCTCGCGGGGTTGCCGGCAATATCTGTTCCATGCGGCGAGGATCAAGGCGGTCTTCCTGTCGGTCTTCAGCTTATGGCGAAACCTTTTGAAGAGGAAACTCTTATCAGAGTGGCACATGCATATGAGCAGGGTAGATAGAAGACAGCAGTAGTCTTTCCTAGTTTGTTTTTGG
>CAYZXR010000098.1:0-3675 GCA_964482475.1 uncultured Planctomycetia bacterium
TGAACTAGGCATTGAAATACCTTTCCCACACAGAACTCTTTATTGGGGGTCGGGTAGAGACAACCAGAATAATCAGGGACAGGTACCAAGGTAATCTTCAGTTCGATGCATTTACAAAGGGTATACGATAGACTGTATATTATATGTATTTCTAGGTATCTAATCAAAGGGGTTCATATGAATATCAGTAAGATAGTATTGGTGGCGGTGTTGCTAATCTTTGGATCAACTATCTTATCATATACATTGGAAGGCGAGCTAAGGGATGGGCAATACCAGGGCGAGCATTCTTTCGTACAGGTAGAGGTTACTGTCGAAGATGGCAAGGTTGTTGATATCTTGATGCTTAAGCACGGGGGAGGTGGTAATAAATACGCTGCTATGGTAGAACCTCTTTCCGCTGAGATCATTGCGAACCAGAATACAGAAATCGATACAATAACAGGTGCAACCGTGAGCAGTAATAATTTGAAAAAAGCTGTGGATAATGCTTTGGAAAAGGCTCATTAAGATTTAGTCAGACGCTTTATGTAGCCAGTTATTGCATAACGAGTTCCAAGAGAAATATATAACAATCAGGGACAGGACTGAGATCAACAACAACGCAGTTGTAGCATTGTTTAATAAATGGCATTAAACGGTACTTGTTCTATTGCCAATGTAAGATTTACTAACGCATGTAAACAGGGAATACGTTATGAATTTAGAAAAACAGATTGATGTAATAGAAATGTTGGCGAGACATGAAGAGGCGATCAAGGAGTTGTATAAAGCATATGCCGAAAAATTTCCAAACGATAAAGAATTCTGGCTTGTGTTATCTCAGGAGGAATCCGGACATGCGAATTTAATACACACACTTCATGCCAAATTAAAAGATGGTTCCGTCAGTTTTGATGAGGACAGATTCAGGGTAGGAGCTATAGGAACTTCTTTAAATTACGTGCAGAGACAGACAGTCGAGGCTAAAGAAAAACAGGTATCAGTAATAAATGCTTTAGTCACAGCGCTGGACATTGAAAAGGCTATGATAGAAAAGGAATTTTTTACAGTATTTGAGGTGGATTCCGTAGAGTTAAAAAATGTTTTATCAGAATTGAAGAATGATACGAAGAGCCATCGTGATAAAATAGAAAAGGCTCTAGCTGAACATAGATAGCACAACCAATAGACAAGGGAGAGGCATGCTAAAGAAAAGTATCATATTTTTTTCCATTCTGTTAGCGGTTACTTTTATTCCTGTATGCTCGGGAGCCGCAAAGGAATATACACCTTCTGCCATTACAAAAGTCATCATACTTGGCAGCGGAAGCCCCGATCCGAACCCCCATAGGATGGGCCCATGTGTAGCGATAGTTGTAAACAACAAAGCTTACATGGTGGATGCCGGTGTTAACTGCGTAAGACAAGCGGCGGTACTTTCAAAAGAATATGGTGGGGAGATAGAAGCACTTAATCCCGAAAAATTGGATATTGTTTTCATTACACACTTACATTCGGATCATACTCTGGGATTACCTGATCTAATGAATACTCCGTGGATCGTTGACCGGGATACGCCTCTTAAAGTATATGGACCCGAGGGGGTAAGGGGCATGTGCGATGACATTCAGGAAGCTTATAAAGAAGATAGATATGCCCGGATATTCGGGCTTGAACCTGTTAATGACGAGGGTTGGCGAGTGGATGTTCACGAATACCGCGATAGCGGTATTGTATATGAAGACGAGAACATAACAGTTGAGGCCGTTAAAACAAAACATGGAAGCTGGCCGATTAATTTTGGCTATAAATTCACAACTCCTGACAGGATTATTTTGATATCAGGAGATACTACTGACACTAAAAGCATAAGAGAAGCGTCAAAAGGTGTTGATATTCTTGTCCACGAATGTTATCAAACAGGAAATTTTGGAGGAAATAATCCAACTTTCAAAAAAAACCTGCAGTTTTGGAAAACATATATGTCAGAGTTTCATACTTCATCAGTAGAATTGGCGGAAATAGCCAATGAGGTAAAACCGGGACTTTTGGTCTTATATCACCAGGAATTATGGACGGATGACAAGGAGGCCGCCGCCGATGAGATTCGAAGTAGATATAAAGGCGAAGTGGTTGCCTCTAATGATCTGGATATTTTTTAAAAATTCCGAAAATACAACACTTGATCATAAGTGAGATAGTTAGGACAGGCGTGAGAGCGGCAATAATATTTCAAAAACCTGAATAAATATTATGCGTAGAAAACAGCAGGAAATAACCGATAAAGATGTTATCCGTAAGATTATGGCTGACGCCGATGTTTTGCGCCTGGGGATGTGTAAGGACAATAAACCTTACGTGGTCCCTTTGTCGTTCGGTTTTGACGGAGAATATGTATATTTCCATTCCGGGAAGTCCGGCATGAAAATCGACTATTTAAAAAGCAATCCGAACGTGTGTTTTGAGGTGGAAAGTAAATCTGAACTTGTAAAACATGAAACGGATGCTTGTAAGTTTAATGTTTCTTACCGGTCGGTTATAGGTTTCGGTGAGGCTTTGGAGATAACGGGAAACGACGAGAAACGTAAAGCATTGAACATAATGATGGAACATTATACCGGTAAGGAATGGGATATACCTTTGCCGATGCTTTTGATGGTAGGGGTATGGCGCATAAAGGTTACAAGTCTGTACGGAAAGCAGTCCAAAGATAATATAGGTACCTAGCAAGCAGGGACAGGTACCAAACTATTGTTAGGAGACAAATGGATAGTAGTTTTTGGGTCTTAAAGATTTCCTTTAAACAACGAATTTGGTTGCTTGTGACTGTGGCAGGAATGCTTGCGATTGTGTTTCTTGGGATATTTCGGGATTCGCCGGGCGAGTTAAAAGGAACACCTAATGTTAATATTCGTATGCCTATTCGGGATATTGCTCCAAAACTTGGTGTTACGGGTAAGGGGCTTGCTCGTGAACTAAACCTTCAACTCGATGCATCCAAGAAAAAACCTCTCAGTTCCTTGGGGGTAACAGAAGAAACCCTCCAGCATAGTGTTGAGCACCTTCTATCTCATCGCGATTCTACACTTAAATATTATGTTTATGTCGCATTGGTTATGGGAGGACTTGTGTTTCTTGTGAGGCTGGGGCGTCCGGATAAATCTGACAGCAAGAACCGTTGTGTTTGGTATCCGAAAACCCCATATATTATTGCTCTTTCGTGTTCTGTAGTAGTAGCTGGATTCATTCTTGGCAAATCGCCTAACCCCATGGAAGGGGTAGTAAAAGTATTTAAATCCATGGTAGGCCTTTATCCGGATCCAATGATTAAAGTTGTTGCTTGTGGTTTTTTTATTTTGCTCGCCGTTATTGGTAATAAAATAATTTGTGGATGGGCATGTCCTTTTGGTGCTTTGCAAGAGCTTATTTACAGCATGCCAATTTTGCAGAAGATCAAAAAAAGAAAACTTCCATTCATAGTTACAAACACAATTCGTGTATGTCTTTTTATTGCCACGCTTTTTTTGCTATTTGGAATTATTGGAGGACATAAGGGATTTGTAATGTACCATTATCTTAACCCCTTTAATCTATTTGATCTTGATTTCGAAACAATTGGCATTTTGCTGACAGTAATCATTGCGTTGTTATTGTCATTTGTTATTTACCGCCCATTTTGCCAGCTTATCTGTC
>CAYZXR010000099.1:0-3652 GCA_964482475.1 uncultured Planctomycetia bacterium
GCCTTACGGTAGGGTTTCTCTAGGATCATCGCTTCAAACGCGGACACAACTGCCATTATGCGAGCAGCTACCGGGATCTCTTCCTTTTTCAAACCCTTTGGATACCCAGTGCCGTTATAATTCTCATGGTGATATAAAATGATCGGAACGATAGGCTTTAGCGCTTTTGATTTTGATAAAATATTAGCTCCCTTGCGTGGATGCGTTTTCACTATATCTAATTCTTTGCAAGTTAGTTCTCCCTTTTTCATTAAAACCTTATCGGGAATGCTTATCTGACCCGCATCATGCAGCATCGCCGCATACTGAATCATCTTGATTTCGCTTTCATTCATCCGGAATTTACGACCTATTATACTGATAAGCTTTAGAAATGACGCCTCTGCGCTACATCCACCGGTAGGTCGGGTCTGCAGGAGCATGGCGATACAACGTATACTACTCATAGTAAGTATTTCCTGTTCACGAAACAAAAGTGCGTTCTTTATCGCAACCACCGCCTGTTCCGCCATCGTCCTCATAATCTCTTCGTCATACGCTGTAAAAGCTGTATTGTCGAGCTTATCATAAAGCGTTATCACCCCCATTACATCCTCTTCAATAAGAGGTGTTGCCAGATAACTTTTGCCCCGTATTGCCCGGGATTGCTTCACAGCTTTTCCTGGAGCATATTTGCCAATCTCCACTTTTTTTAATTTAGCTTTTTTCTTGCGTAGATCAACAGTGGATTTTGGAAGCAAAGTTTTACCTTTTTTGTCCAACAACTTTATTGAACAGCGATTAGCCTTGATCACTTGAAGCGCAAGACGAGCGATTCTGGATAAGAGTTCATTTAAACTAAGGCTGGAACTCATTAGACGATGAACCGTATGCACAGTTGACAACGCTATGACTCGCGGACGTATCGTCTCGTTTATCTCCTCAAGTTCTATTTCTTTCTGAGTCTCTCTTACGATCGTATCGGAAAACGATTGAAAAATCGAGCACATATTGCCAGAAATGCCAGTTTTAACTCCAAGCATTAAAATGAACCCGAAAACACATCCATCAGCTCTCAATGGATAACATAAACCATTAATGTTGTTCCCATAAGTAAAAATCTCAAGAGTCTTTTTTCTTTGCGTGGACTTTACCACCCTAAATATCTTATTTTTATCTGCGGCACTTGTCTTGTGACGATCGCTTTGTTCCCGAATATGGGTAAATAGTCCTTGTTTTGTTATCTCCAGTTTATTTTGACAAACAAGGGGAACCATAACCCAAATGGGATCATGAAAAAATTTACCGAAAGCCGACACTTCCTTGCGGAAATCCCAACTCTCATTAAGCTTCAAAAACAGTGTCTGATAATATTTAAGCTCTGCTCTCTTCATAACTTACACCCTCTCATATGGTTCAAATAATCTCTTATATTGATCGAGCGCGTAGCGATCGGTCATTCCAGCGATGTAGTCACAGATAGCGCGATGTTTACCCCTAACCTGTATGGTTTCTTTTGCTCCAGGTGGAAGCTGATCAGGATTATCACAGTATATCTCAAAAAGACTTTTTAAAAAACGTGACGCTTTCCCCGACATCCGGACTACTCTGTAATGCTTATACAATCTGTCCATTAGCAATTTCTTCAAACACGCGCGGCTATCTTCCATTTCTTTTGAAAAACAAACTATTTTACTGCCATCCGCGGGAATGTCTTCTGTTTTTTTCAGCTGAAGAGAATCAATGTTTTTCACTGTATTGTTGATTAGATCAGAGATCTGAAGATCGATCATTTTGCCAATGGTTTGCACCCGACGAATCTCTGAACTTGGTATTTCTTTTTCTCCTCCCACAGCCGCAAAGGCTTCTCTCCAAAGTGATGAATCTCCCAGATCATTCTCCTTCAACAGCCCGCTCTTCAATCCGTCATCAAGATCATGGTTATTGTACGCTATCTCATCCGCGGCATCAACCACCTGTATCTCAAGAAGCCATGGACCGGGAATGTCTATGTCGCCCATCCTCTGCATATCAAACGGTGTAGAATGACGGATGATACCCCTCCGAACCTCGGACGTAAGATTCAATCCAGGAAACGATGGATAACGCTGTTCAAGCTCATCCACCACTCTAAGTCCGTGAGAATTATGATCAAATCCACCGTGCTCCTTCATCAATAAAGAAAGAGTATCTTCTCCGGAATGACCAAACGGAGTATGTCCAAGATCATGAGCAAGCGCTATTGCCTCGACCAATTCCTCATTTAGCCGGAGGACCTGAGCTATTGCCTTGGATATCTGAGCTACTTCAAGGGTATGTGTAAGTCTTGTCCTGTAATAATCCCCCTCATGGTTGACGAAAACCTGAGTTTTATACTCTAATCTCCTGAATGAGGTGGAATGGATTATGCGTTCTTTGTCGCGTTGGTAAACCGAACGGTAAGCGTGTTCCTTCTCGGCGTGAACTCTCCCCATACTTTCGGCGCTTTTCATAGCGTACGGAGCGAGCCATTCAAATTCGCGTGCTTCTATCATTTCTCGTGTAAGAATATCGATACCCATGTTATTCTGAAGTTTTTTACTGCACAAAGTATATTATCACAAAGCCGACAAAACCTATAGCAAAAATTGCTGAAGTATCCCAGTTAACTCGAGATGATGTTTCCTTTTTAACAAACGCTCCAGCGACAAATACTACTGAAATCAGCAACATCACGGTCGTCACAAGCATCTGCCCCCTAGTAAGCATGCCAAGAATCGGAGTTTTATTAAGCATGTCCAAAAAAGGAATAATACATATGTCAAACATATTGCTTCCGAGGACATTCCCAACAGCCATATTAAGAGATCCTGCACGTAATGCGGCAAAAGAAACTATTATTTCCGGAAGAGAGGTCGCAACCCCGAGAAAGATAACTCCGGTAAAAGTCTGTGACAATCCGGTCGTTCTAACAATCGTCTCTCCAATTTTCGCCATCCACGCGCCAAGAACAACAACAATAAGAAGAAAGCCGATAAACTTACCCCAGATAGCCCATTTTGATTCAATGCTTTTTTCGGATTCAGCAGACATCACTGTCTCCGCACCTTTATATTTGCGCAATGCTATAAAGTAAATCAAAACAATAACAATGTTTTCCGACCCTACCCCCTTAAAAGAAGGCACCCCATATCCGGTCAATCGCATTGCTGCGGCTCCAACAACAACAAAACTTAGCAGTAAAATAACAAGACCGGACAAACGATTGAGTCGGGATATTTTTAGAAACAGTCTTCCCTTGCCGGAAAAATAGTCTAGGCCAAAAAGGATCATGAAATTTATAATTATCGACCCAATGATATCCGCATACCCAAGTCCAACTTTATCAAGAAAATATACAGATGTTGCCGCCGTAGATATTTCCGGAAATGATGTGGCAATCGCGAGAAAGATCATACCTATGACACCTGCGGAAAAGTGGGTTTTCTCTGAAAGAATGACGCCTTCACGACAAAGGTGGTAGGAAAACCATGTCAGTGCCGCGCCACATATGATAAACTGAATCCAGATCATTAGTTTCGGTCTTTTTAATTAAGTTTGATAATCTCCGCCTCAATGGCACCATCCGTAATGCTAATCATACCAAATGATCTATACGGCGCGAACATCCTATCCGACACACTTCCGGGATTGA
>CAYZXR010000100.1:0-3568 GCA_964482475.1 uncultured Planctomycetia bacterium
GACCCCCCATATACAACGCAACCGCTACATATGGCACCATTGTCAGGTATTCTTTCTTACCCTTATTTGTCATACCTCTACCCTTTCTATTCTGATTTTCCTTACTAACCTTTGTCATTTGATGACCCGATGGTTTTAATGCGAATCTTTATATTCCTAAACGATACGATTTATACCTATCGTTTTGAGTTCGCACCAAAACTCTCCTTAACCATATTGTACATTGTAAGGGGAAGCGGTCTGGATTACAAGTTTTTATGTACACTCTCAAGGAGGAAAGAATAAGACTTATTCTGTGCACACCTGAGCAACAGAAAGTTGATTTTAAGAACACTAAAAATACAGAGCAAAGGACTTACTCCCTCTCCCTTACGCGGCAACCCAAAAGGTCTTTAGCGCATGCAGCTCCATTTCAAGTTTTTTGACCAGATTAATTGTCCACTTGCCTGTAAGAAAAAATTGCATTCTTGCCAGAATCTTTGACGGATGGTCTTTACAACCAACATCGTCTGTTCTAATGAGTTGTTTAACAAATTCCTCAAAATCTGTACAAGGTTTTGAAGAAGATGCATCCAGTGATATGAATGAATCTTCCAGAAGCGTAGACAATTGTGATTTTATATCAAGAAAATGGCTGCCTTTTTCCAGCATTCGCGCAAGTATGGCTGTTCTAAGAACATGTGCTTGAAAACTTGTTTTTTTATCGTTTTCCATTTCTTCCCCGGGAAGAGCTATTGGTAAAACGCGTACATTCTTAAACGCTTTTACCGCTTCCTGATTTTTCGCGTTATTTAAGTAATGAGCAAGAACTTTTCTTGTTTCGGGATCCATTATGATAATCTTTTTAGTTTCTTTTTTGGTTTCATCTTTTAGTGCTTTTAAAAAAGCTTTTATTTTTTTCTCATCGAATATTTTTTTCTCGTCATATACAGAAAATCGTGTAGTTTCAAGAGGCACCCCTCTCTTCTGTATAGCAATTATCGTCCGATTGATCGCTGGTGTGGGCTTCAAGATCTCCGGTTGTGGTATAAATATCTGTATATCTGTGCTATGCAGCAAATTGACCGACTCCCATATGCTTTTCAGTTCTTTACCGGAAAGATCCTTTATAGCGTCCGGATTTTCCTGCCTGACCTTGATGATATATCTTGATATCTCCTCGATCACCGTCTCTTCCGGCCGTCCGTTCGCCGGACCGGCCCCCGGAACCACACCATCAGAAGGTCCGTTCAGTTTCTCGTCTAATACATCCGCTGTCTCTGCTGCCTCCTTGCTCTCTTCTTCTGGGACAACCATGCTATCGTTCTTCGTGACCAACAATCCTTCTTTCTCCAATACAACACTAGCTTCTTCAAGGTATGCTCCCAATTCTGCAAACCTTCCTCCGATTATAAACCTTCTCATTGACATGATAAGCACAACCAGACCTCCGCTTACCACAACGCATCCTCCTATCGTCCATACATTAGGAATGGCAAAAACGCTAATTAATCCACCAATGACGCTAATAGCAATACCAGTTCTAACCCCAAGCACTGCGTGCTGTTTGGTTTTTATACTTTTGTCTTCTAGGCTTTCTGTTAATTTCTTAATATCGTCAACAGGTCCTTCTGTCGGTTCTTCGAGAAACTTTTCCCATAACTTTACAATCTTCTTCTGAGCCTTCTCGTCATTGTTAACATTGTTTTCTATAGCTTTTTTAACAACTTCGTCAATGTTCTCCATAGGAGTGCCTACTCCAATGTCTTCTTTTCTTTGCTTCCTTGGGAAACTATATTTGCTTGCGGAACCAATCTTTTTTTCGACCTGTAGAACCCGTTTCTCAACAAGAGCCTCTAGGTCTCTTCTTGTCTGAGAACTAGGTCTCTTTTGTGACAATGGAGCAAACTGTAACTGTTCTCTTACCTCATTATAACCAGAATGATAATCCTTTATCGTAAAGTATCCTTTCATCCGAAGCGCTGTTGTTAAGATTCCTGACTTACAAATAACGCTTATCACGTCCTCTGGACTTCGGCCGGGCTTGACACGCGACCCGGAACTCTCCAACTGCTCTTTCGCTTGTGAAAAATATGCGGTTAATTTGGTCAAAACCTTTGCAAAGTAGGAATTTTTCATAGAAATCAGATATGAAATTAACCCGATCGCTACCATCAGCGCGGGCACAGCTTTCATTATAGGGGCGATGTTAAGCCCTTTCATTTGAGCCGCAATCACCACACCGGATATCATAAGCGCACAGCCCGTTGTCCATCTAATCCATGCGTTGGTCTTTTCTCTCTTTACCTTTTTATTCAGTTTTTTTTCTAGCTGCGTAAGGTTAACTATATGCCCTTCACGCGGTGCTCCGAAAAAGCCTTTCCAAGAGTCTTTGAACTCGGTTTTTTCTATTTCGTTAATTTCCTGGGTTTTGTCTATCACTGAAATAACCGCCGCGTCAACATCATCCACAGGAATTCCGCTTTCTATTTCCTCGGCCGACGTAACGGAATTTCCTTCCCAGTCCCGTGTTATAACGAAATACTTTGTTGCTTTACCGGACTCTTTAGCGGATACCAAATACCCTCGTAACACAAGGGTGTTCAAGTCCCTTCCCGACTGGGAATCATTTTCTCGTTCTGGCAGCTCTGCAAATCCGTACTGCTGTTTCACCTCATTAAACCCGTCACGATAATCCGATATAGTAAAGTATCTTTTCTCCTTTATTATTTCCTGCAGGATAGTCGACGTGCGAATGACTATCCTGGCGTCTTCCGGGCGTCTTCCGGGTTTGAAGCGTTTGTCAGTTTTTTCTGCGAGTTTCTCCTCGTTTATGGTAGCCAGATGATTTGTTAAAATACTCAGCGCCTTTCCCTCTTTCTTCGATCCTCCCAAAAAGACCAATAACAAAACTCCAAGAACCGCAGGTGCCATCGCTACTATCACAACAGCAAGATTGTTGTGCATAACGCCATATAACAGCATCGTAACCTCTGAGGTAATGGCAATTGCGCTTAAGTTGACCTTGCGATCGACTTTTGACTGGTTTAATTCTATCTCCTTGTCCATCTCCTGCTTGAAATCGCTTATGGTAAAAGTATCTTTCTCTTCCCCATACTTCCCAGCAAAAGCCTTCCAGACTGAAATAATACGGTTTTTCTCTTTAGTGTTTTTATCACTAAGAATGCCCGTTTGAGCATATTTGTTCATAAGCTCTTTGATTTGTTCTGTCTCTACTATTTGTGGAGCACTGGCTGGCCCTGCGAAACTCTCTATAACCCTCTCATATAGTCTGAAAAGTATTCCTAGCTCGACCACATTCTTTTGCTCTTTAAAAGCTGCGCGAAATATTACCCCTCCGACCCACCCCATCCCCAGCCCTACCAGAATAACCGGCAGGCTCTGCCAGGAAAACAAAACCGCTGTTCCCGCTGTCACTAGGGTCGCCCCCGCGCATATACCTCGCGTAACGTCCTTTCTGGCCTTTGACCTGTTTTCAGATATTTTGAGACTTATCTCGTTAACATTAACCGTTCCCCCCATAAAAACAAATCGACGCCCAAAAGCAAATGGCTCCCTATGAAAATAT
>CAYZXR010000101.1:0-3551 GCA_964482475.1 uncultured Planctomycetia bacterium
TACAATCCCTGATATAAAATACGATTCGGGAGATTTTCAATTTTATGGAAGTGAGCTATACCAAAGGGGTATCTCTTTGAAGGATACAAAAGGTGACGCAAAAGCCTTTTTTTCGAACAAAGTAATAAGATCTTTTCAGAAAGAAGCTGATAGATTAAATCAAATCGGTGATGGCGACCAAGCGGGATTCTATTTAAGGAAGGAATAACATCTCATCTTTTGTCTTGTAAGTCATTTTAATGTATAGTCTTATGTAAAACGTTTAGTGTGCAATTGCAAAATGTGACATTTGTGTGGTACGAAAAATAATCTAGAGGTGTAAGAATCAACGCGTTAATTTATTACTCTATCTCGGGACTTATTAATGCAAGTACTTCATTCTTTTTGGGAGTTTTTGTTTATCTGCGCAATCGGCATAATCCAGTGAATCGTACTTTTGCAATTTTTGCTTTTTTTACAGCACTTTGGTCAATCCCGTATATTTTCTGGCCCTTGTCTACCACAAAAGAAACATGGCTATTATTTTTTAGGTTACTGCATATTGGAGCAATATTCATACCAATAGCATTTTATCATTTTGTTTTATGTTTTTTAGAAATAAAAAACCGTAAAAGTGTTTTTTGGGGTTATTTATGTGCATCCTTTTTTCTGATATTTAGTTTTTCTCCATACTTTATTGCAGGAATGAAAGAAAATAGTTTATTGCCATTTTGGGGAATACCCGGCATACTTTATCACTTATTTTTAGTTATGTTTTTTGGATATGCAGGATTCTCTTTATTTCTTCTTTTGCGAGAATATAGAAAAAATAGAGTACCAAGCAAAAAAGGACAAATCGCCTGTATAGGCATTGGCACACTTATTGGTTTCATTGGAGGTAGCACAAATTATATTCTATGGTATGATATTCCAGTTCCACCATTTCTTAACATATTAGTTTCAATGTATGTTTTTCTGACCGCCTATGCAATCCTCAGATACAATTTTCTAGACATTGAGGTCATAGTAAAAAAGACTGTAATTTTTGCCGGATTATTTGTCTCTCTTTTTACAGTCTTCGCGGGGATCACTTTTGTTCTTCCTCAATTATTTAAAAACTTTCTTGATAACCGTTGGTTATCACTCATCGCGTCTTTTGTCGTTATCATACTAGCGTACCGCCCAATAGAAAGGTTTCTAATCAATTCCACCGATAAGTACCTTTTTCAAAAAAAATATGACTACAAAGAACTCCTTAAAACGTTCCCGGACAAAATCATGACAGTTTTGGATCTGAATGCTTTAGGAGCGCTTACGGTAAATAAGCTTACGGATACAATCAAGCTCCAAGGTGCCGCGCTATTACTAAAGAATGAAAACAATGAAACTTTCGAAATGATCGCTTCTGCAGGTCTACTTTCGAAAGACGATTTCAATCAAACTGACAATGATCAACTGCAGGCAAATACAAAGGAAACCGGCTACTACATATGTTCTTCCGGCGACCCCGGAGAGTTAGCCATAGCGCTACAATATGCTGAAACTGTACTCGGAATGATAATCCTTGGAGGAAAGAGATCTGACGAGGAATTTACCCAGGATGATATAGCTATACTCCTCGCACTGACCAAGACTCTTTCGGTAGCGATAACTAACGCCCAGCTTGTCGCAAAACTATCCACGACACAGACACAGGCAGCTCAGAGAGAGAAGATGGCCATTGTGGGGACCCTTTCAGCGGGAATTAACCACGAGATATGTCATCCACTGGGAACTATCCGCGGACAATGCCAGCTTTTCCTACTGAACGATGAAGACGGCATCCATGATAAGGAAGACCCTAAAAAGATCAATGAAAAAGCTAAAGAAATAATGAAAAAAGTCATAAAGGAAGCGGACAAAGCCACTGATATAACAAGGCGCCTTTCGGCTTTTTCGAAACCGTCAAAAGGTGAAATAGAAGATAATGTAAAGGTCCGAAACGAGCTGAATGAGGTTATTGCTATCATCACACATGAATTTGAGATCAATAACATTAAGATCCGGATCGATATTCCTGAAGATCTTCCGCCGATCATCGCAGATAGAAAACAATTGCAGGAGGTGTTTTTCAACCTTATACAAAATGCCGCACAAGCCATAGAAAACGGTGGATTCATAGACATAAAAGCTTCACAAAAGGGACAAGTAGTACATATCGATATCCGGGATAACGGTTCGGGGATGTCTAACGATCAGCTTAAACAGATCTGGAATCCCTTTTTTACCACAAAAGAACCCGGAAAAGGCACCGGTTTGGGACTTTTTATCGTAAAACAGATTATTGAAAGAAACAACGGTCAAATAAGTGTAACCAGTGAAGCGGAGAAAGGTACGACTTTTAACCTGAGTTTCCGTTGTAAATAATAACCAACCCTCTTGTATGTCTCTAAGAACCGTTCCCTCCTGCGCCTTTGGCCTGCGGAACTTTCTCAATAATAGAGGACGGTTGCTCGAATTAAAGCTGGGTCGGCCACTCAGTGGGATTCGCGGAATTTCCTCGGACATTGCGTCCTCGGTCAGGTAAAAAGTTAATTTTAACATCCCGCTTTCTTGCTGTAAAAGTTATTATTGGGTATACTTTTGAAAACAACTGAGGACGATTTTCGAAAATATTATGGCACAATACACATTGGCAGCATTTGTAACATCTTTACTATTCAGCTCTGTTGGCGTTTTTATTTTTTTCTGCAATAGAAAGTCTAAGATAAGTAGAATTTTTTGCCTTTACTCGTTAAGCATAGCCGGTTGGAGCTTTTTTGCAGGCATTCATTCACTAGTCCCTTCACAAACTACTTCGTTTGTTTCAGCTAGAATAATGCATGTTTTTGTACCCTTGATACCAATTTTATTTCTTCATTTTTGCATCATCATTTCAGATCAATACCAAAAGAAAAAACGTCAATTATTTATTGGATACGTATTAAGTATTGTTTTTATCACTTTGAGTTTATTCACACCACTAATGATCCCAAATGTAGAACCCAAACTGGGTTATTATTTTTTTATGAATGGAGGTACGCTATACCCGTTATTGATACTATTTTTTGTTTGCTATACAACGCTAGGTCTGTACCATTTATGGAAAGCATATTTGGTTGCATCAGGAAATAAAAAAACACAGTTAAAATATTTATTCATTGGCTCTCTAATTGGATATTGTTTTGGAACTACAAACTTTTTTCCGGTTTATAATATTACGGTTTTCCCCTATCCTTATGCAAGCTATGCAATTGCGCTCTACATGTTCATCACTGCTTACGCTATAAAAAAACACCAGTTATTGGATATCAGAATCGTTGCTGTCAAGACATTGGCTTTTCTTTTGGTTTATGTTCCCATTTTGACAATACCTTTTGTTATAGCAATAAAAGGTAAAACTTTACTCGAGAGCTATCTAAATGACTACTGGTGGGTTGTCCCCCTGGTTATTTTAACCATCTTCGCGCCGGTAGGATTACGTGTCTACCAACACTTAAAAATACGGGCTGAACGGATAATTAGACATAAAAAACTTAAATATCTTCAAGCAA
>CAYZXR010000102.1:0-3536 GCA_964482475.1 uncultured Planctomycetia bacterium
AAATCTTGTGCATCAACTACACCAGGCACACAAGTCGTTCGGAATTCATAGGGTATCTGTGCGAGCATTAATAAATGAATAGTTCTTGTAAGCCGGGCAGCAACACCCTCATCATCGGACACTAGAACATATTTAGAGGATGATGTTTTTATGTCAACAGCGGCGTAATCTATTATATCTTCTTTAAGAAGCTTCTCTAAAAGATCCGGATTCGCGCCATTTGTATCTAGCTTGACCTTTAACCCTAGCTCTTTTACTTTCCTGATAAAATCCAGCAGATCTTTTTGGAGCGTAGGCTCTCCACCCGTAATAACAAGTCCTTCAATCATGCCTTTCCTTTTATTAAGGAAGGAAAACACCTCTTGTTCATCACATACGGATTGTGGTTGAGACGAAAGCGACGGGATAAGGTCAGGATTCTGACAATATCCGCATCGAAAATTACATCCCTGAGTAAAAATTACCGCGCAAACTACGCCCGGATAATCAACAAGAGACAGCTTTTGCAGGCCGGCTATTATCATCTTTACTCATTATTGTCTCACGGTTAAAATGCTTCCTGTCCTTAAACTCTTCAGTCTTCCCTTTATTCCACGACTGAACGGGACGGAAAAATCCTGTTACACGAGAAAAAACCTCTACTTTGCATTTTCCTTTACTCATAATATGTTCCCTTCTTGTTGTTCTACCTTTTCAGTCTCATCATTTTCAGTCTCATCATAGGGACACGTAAAGTGTTCCCCCGGAATATATCCATGTTCTGAACAAATGGTGAACGACGGTGTAACAGTGTAATACGGCATTTTGTAGTTCTTTGCTACCTTTCGAACAAGCTCTTTGCAAGCCTTTTTGTCGTCAATCCTTTCTCCTAGCAACATGTGAAATACCGTCCCTCCGGTATACAACTCCTGGATGTCATCCTGATGATCCATTGCCCACAAAAGATCATCCGTATAGTTAACAGGTAAATTCGACGAATTTGTGTAATACGGCTCATCTTGACCTTGCGTTATGATTCCAGGATATTTTTCGCGGTCCATCTTTGCCAGGCGATACGTTGTTCCTTCAGCTGGTGTCGCCTCAAGATTATACATATGTCCCGTTTCTTCTTGAAAAACTAACATTTGGTCGCGGATATACCCCAGAATTTCAATAGCGAAATCCCTGCCCTTTTTGCTACCTATGTCTTCTTTTAAAAGATTAAGACACGCTTCATTGACACCTATGACCCCTATGGTGGAAAAATGATTCGCCCAGAATGTTTTCATCCGGTCTTTAATATCTTTCAAATAGTGCTTCGAATAAGGGTACAACCCCTGTTCCGTAAAATCCTCCAAAACCCTGCGCTTTATTTCAAGTGACTCTTTGGCGATTCTCATCAGTTCATCAAGCCCTTCGAAAAATTCTTTTTTGTCCACCGACATATACGCAAGTCTGGGAAGATTGATAGTAACAACCCCGATAGATCCTGTCATCGGATTCGAGCCAAAAAGCCCCCCGCCCCTCTTTCTGAGTTCCCTATTGTCCAACCTCAGCCTGCAGCACATACTCCTAGCATCATTAGGGTCCATGTCACTGTTCACAAAATTCGAAAAATACGGAATTCCGTATTTCGCTGTCATTTCCCACAAGCCATCGAGATCTTTATTATCCCAGTCGAAATCTTTTGTAATGTTATACGTGGGAATCGGAAAAGAAAAAATCCTTCCTTTCGCGTCTCCGCCAATCATTACCTCGCAGAAAGCTTTGTTAATAAGATTCGCTTCATGCTGAAACTCACCATATTTCGCGTCTTGGAGTTCCCCTCCAATAACAACTGCCTCATCTTTAAACGCGTCCGGAATCACAAGATCCATTGTTATATTGGTAAACGGCGTCTGGAATCCCACTCTTGTCGGAACATTGATATTAAAAATAAACTCCTGCATATACTGCTTAATCTGACCATAGTCAAGTCCGTCATAACGAATATATGGCGCTAAAAGAGTATCAAAATTTGAGAAGGCCTGAGCCCCCGCCGCTTCTCCCTGCAAGGTGTAAAAGAAGTTAACAATTTGACCTAATGCTACTCTAAAATGTTTTGGAGCGTTTGATTCCACTTTTCCATACGCGCCGCCAAACCCCCTAATAAGAAGATCTTTTAAATCCCACCCACAACAATACGCGCTTATAGATCCAAGATCGTGTACATGTAGATCACCTGAGAGATGTCTTTCCGCTACTTCTGTAGGATATATTTTATCCAACCAGTACTTATTAGAAACAGCTGTCGAGATAAAATTGTTCAAACCTTGAAGAGAGTACCCCATGTTCGCATTCTCTTTAACTCGCCAGTCCTTTTGCTGAATATAATTATCCACCATATTGACAGCATCACCTAACAGTTTTCGAGTTTGGCGTAACTTGGAGTGTTGCTCACGGTAAAGGATATATGCTTTTGCGGTTTTGGCATGACCGTTCTCTATCAAAATCTTTTCTACAAGATCCTGAACGTTCTCTACTGTCGGAACCCTCTCTCCTTTATACAGAACTTCCAAAAAGGAAATCAGCTTCCTTGTTATGTCGTGAGCTTTTCCGGCATCTTCTCCGCCAACGGACTTAGCCGCCTCAAGAATAGCTTTGTCTATCTTTTCCGGCTCGAATTGTTCAAGTCTTCCGTCTCTTTTCCTGATGAACTTAATGTCTGTGGGGTGCATAATTTTCCTTTCTGCTTGTTGATTTCTTCTGTCAAAAACCTAACAAAACTACCATATATTGATATCTCTGTCAAGCCAGGCACAATATATAGTTAACATAAAAAAAGATGGCTTTTTTGTTCTTGACACCATTATCGCTGTTTTTTGGGGGTTTTATCCTGTAATTGCAAAGAGAATGAAAATACCTTTCCTTATCATCATGACGGCTATTGCGGCCAGCAAAAGACTGGCTATCTTGGATAATGCCCGCGCGCCCATCTCACCAATTATTTTTATCAAAGTGGCGGAAAAGAAAAAAAGCACACCCACGATTAATAGATTGCACAAAACCGCTGTTATGGTTGGAACCATTCCATATGATTCCAGCATCATCAAAGACGTTGTTAAGACCGCCGGACCGGCAATAAGTGGAGTTCCAAGTGGCACCACTCCTAATTCTCCGGTTGGCACACGTTTTCTTTTAGTCGGATTCACTATATCCATTACGGCAATAGCGAATAATAGTATGCCTCCGGCCACCATGAAGTCACCAACGCTTATACCAAGAATTCTAAACACAAACTTGCCCAGCAATACAAAGCCTAAGGTGAGAACCGCCGCTGTTGCTATTGATTGTACGATTGCTATCAATCTTTCTTTTTTTTCGACGCCTTCAGTAAGCGCGAGAAAAATAGGAATAATGCTTATACCGTTGACTGCGACAAAAAGCGGAATAAATGCTAATACAAATTTTTCCATTCGGTGATCTCCTTGCTGGGGTACATACCCCCCGCGCCTTGCCGTCAAGGCGCGGGGGGAGGCTGTCTTTCTTTATCTTTTTCCTTTTTTAGATTTCTTGGA
>CAYZXR010000103.1:0-3509 GCA_964482475.1 uncultured Planctomycetia bacterium
TGTGAAAACCTTTTATCCGTCCAATATGTTTTGTTCCATGCGGGATTTTTTTCTTTACCTGTATATTGGCAGGGCCTTGCGATGTAAACAACATTTTCAGCAGTATCGATAGAGGCGAGTTGAAATACAAGGTCATTTCTAGGAGTTGGGTCTTGCGACACGCGCCTTTTATTGAGCCAAGCCCTGCCATCTCCCTCAATATAAAAATGCACAGGGCCTTTGGGATCACTTATCTTTGAAAAAGTGCGGATGGTAAAGAGTCCTGTATCTACATCTACCTTTTCAAAACCCTGCTCTTGCGCTTTTAATGCCACTTTTTGAGCTCTTTGATGTGCAGGCAATCCTGCACACCCCACTAAAAGTAGCGCTATAACTAATAAGCATGTTCTCATGAAACTGTTTTTCTTTTAGGACCCCTACCCTACATACCGACATTGGCCACGTTTTACCTGCGCTTCCTGACAACTTCTTTTCTGATAACAATGCATCCCTCACCGGCAGGCATTAAAAACACCTTTGCGTTCCCGTTGTCAAGCATCATTATGTCGCTTTTTAATATACGTTCGTTTTTTATGCTTTTGAACACGGATGTTCGTAACTCTTCGGGCGTCTTTGATACATACTGGACAGTGTCATACACCGCTTGTGAAGTTTCTCCGGGAAATGGTGCAAAAGACACGCTCGCGTATACAGACGGTGCATTTTCGACAGGCATTTCAAGAGATGTGGAAAAAATGCTCTCATCCGGCCTTTGGGTCGGTAGAAATAAACAAGCACCGTACTCGCTATTCCCCGCAAGATGAGTAATCACCCGATCGATTTGGTTCGCGGAAGAAAGCACTCCAGCCTGAGCAGCGGCTTTCGTTATCTGTGTCGTTTTATTGCTTTGTTGCACAACTGGCTGAGAAGAACCAGCCAGACTGGATTGTTGTTTCTTGATGCCGGTTTGATTGATTAGGCTACTTTTTTGTTCATCTCTGTTGGAATTAATTACTACAAAAATACTCACCCCAACAATAATACATATTGCCAAAACAGAGAAGATTAAAATAAAAGATTGTTTGCTGTTTTTTAAAATAAGACCCCACCCCCCTTAAAGTTCCACTAGTGCATTTTAGCAACATTGATCAAAAAGTCTCCCATATACTCTATCAAAAAAGTTAGCATTTACAAGACAAAAATCTACACATGGCACCTGGAGCACCACCGGCCAATCTCGCTTTACCCTAACAGCCCTTGTATTTTTGGATACAGGTCTGGAATTGATTCGGTATCTGTCCCTGGTTATTTTTTCACCTGTACTCAACCGGTTTGATACCGCGTCCCGGACCTTTATATCTACGATATCTTTTGTCGTCAATACTTCCTTTGTCGACAAGTACCGCGTTCACCGGGCAAAGGTTGTAACACTTCATACATATGATACAGTCCGGTCCAAAAACCGCGCCCTTATCATCATCTATGGTTATATTGTTCGTCGGACACATGCGGTGGCAGAGCCCGCATCGTACGCATTTCTCGCTGTCGCACATGAAGAATTTCTTAGCATAATTTGTAAAAGGTTCTAAGAATAGTCGCTGGAAAGCTCCGAAAAATCTGGAGAAAGGCGATGTCCCGTCGCGATTCTTTTTTCCTTCAAGAACGGAAGAACAAACTTCTTTCAAGCAGGACTCTGCTTCGGTGAATATCTCATCCTGTTTCTCTTTATCTGGAACCTTCCATAAATTCCATCCGGGTATATTTATGTTTATGGGCATGGTAAGGTGATCCACATAAAATACGTCATAACCTTTCTTTTCAAGGATCTTCTTCCAATGCATACCGGTGTCTCCCGTAAAGACAGCGCAATTGCCTATCAGAAAGATCTTCTTCCCGAGCCCCTCTTTCATTTTGTGCATTTGCTCTCTGATGGGATCGGGCATATCCGAGCCCCATACAGGATAGAATACGCCTATCATATCGCAATTCTCGGAGAATTCCGGACCCGTTTCGACGGATTCGAAAAGGTTAACAGTGTGTCCCTTTTCTTCAATCATTTTTTTAGCTTGTTTTGCAAGCCAGAGAGTATTACCCGTTGATGTGAAGTACAGGATATTAATAACCATTTTTACTCCTTCTCTAGAAAAATCAGGCTTAACCCAACACCTGTCCCTAGTTGTTTTTTACTCGCGCCAATATTCAGGCTTGTTCATAGCTTCAGCACAAACAACCTTTCCGCAAATAGAATCAATGACACCTGGACGAAGAGCCTGCACCATCCAAGCATCCGCATGTTTATCTGGAATAGGATATGGCGCTTCAAAGCCAAGACAACCTGCTGTCTTAAAGCCATAGCGTGGATAATATTCTGGATGTCCAAGCACGAATACCAGATCAACACCTGTTCTTGATAAAAGCTTTAAGCCGCTTTCAATGAGTTTTCCACCGATCCCCTGTTTTTGCATGTCAGGGACTATTGCTAACGGAGCCAAGATCGCGCTTGATACTTCATTCTGCGTACCTATTATCCGTGTTTTAGTAAAAAGGATGTGTCCAACAACTCTATCGTCTTCAAAAGCAAGCAAAGATAGCACAGGCTTCGCACTTGGGTCTTCTAAAAGATCCCTGACAAGCCCCGGCTCTTTCTCATTGTTAAACGCTTCCCGCTCTACAGATAGTATATCATCTAAATCTGATGCTGTTGTCTCTCGTATATTCATTTATTTTTCCATTTCGGTGCTTCAATCAATAACTAGTATTGATTCGTCACCTATCCATGATTGTCCTAGCTTAAGCTCCTAAAAACTTGAACATTTTAAAAACTAAAAATGCTGGCCAGACAAGTGCTTTTAAAAAACCTATTACTCCAGCCCAAAAACCGGTTGCGGCTGACATGTAATATACTGCCGCTCCAACAACCCCGAGAAAATACGCGAAGCCGCAGCAAGCTTTGTCCTTCCCCCAGCTTTCACAACATGTTTCTATCTTCTTCTCTACATTTTTCTCGATATCTTTCTCTTCCATTTCCCCTCCTCTTCTATGGTTCTTTTCCTTTTTTTATTATACTCCTGACTCCATGTAAGAGAAAAGGAATTTTTGAGACCAGATTTGGGATTGATTTAGAACACATCCCTGATTACCAGAAGAATTGCTTGATATCCTCGCGAAAATCTATAAACTTATGATATGACAAGATACGGTAAAATTATATTGATCCTAGTACTCGCCCTCACTTCTTCTCTCCTGTCTGGGAAAGTGCTTTATTCTGAAGCAAAAACTTCCGACGTGATTTCCAAACACAAAAAAGCCCTTTATTGGGACAAGCTTGATAACGATAAGGTGAAATGCACACTCTGCCCGAGAAGGTGCATACTTTCAAATGATCAAAAAGGTTTTTGTCGGGCAAGAAAAAATATTTGGGGGAGTCTCTATTCACTCGTCTATGGCCAACCGGTTGCTCTTCATGTCGACCCGATCGAGAAAAAACCCCTCTTTCACGTATTCCCCGGATCAAAGTCATTTTCTATCGC
>CAYZXR010000104.1:0-3448 GCA_964482475.1 uncultured Planctomycetia bacterium
GCGTATAAAAAATGTCCGCAGGCTATGTTCTTGCGAGGCTCTATGGACAAATACGCGCGTGAATCTGACAGGATCTTTGATATTCTGGAAAAGTTTACGCCTGAGGTTGAACCAATAAGCATAGACGAGGCTTTTATGGATATTTCCGGCAGTTACCGCATTTTTGGCACTCCGGAAGAAACCTGTCTAAAAATAAAAAATACTATCAAACAGATAACCGGGTTAACAGCCTCTATCGGTCTCGCTCCAAATAAAATGACAGCAAAAATAGCCTCCGATCTCGATAAACCGGATGGTTTTGTAACCGTTCAAAAAAAAGATCTTTTTAAGTTTCTTCATCCTATGCCGGTAAGCAGGATCTGGGGAGTAGGAGCTAAAATAAAAGAATCCTTAAGCAGAGCAGGAATACATACTATTGGTGATCTGGCTTCATATGATCCGACAAGAATTACTGAACTTTTCGGGAAGAACGGAGCACACATCTGGGAACTCGCTAATGGAATAGACAGCCGTAAAGTGGAAATAGAGGGTATAACAAAATCAGTAAGCAATGAACATACATTCGACAAAGATACCAATAATGTAGACCTTATCAAAGACACGCTTATGTCCTTAAGTGAGAAAGTCTCCCGACGTCTGCGAAAATACTGTTTTAAATGCAGAACAATTACGCTGAAGATACGATTCAGCGATTTTAAGACGTTCACACGATCGATCACCTTAAACTGCCCTACTAATTTTATAACCGATCTCTATGAAAACTGTCTCCGTAGCACAGAAAGTTTTAATATACACAATAGACCTGTGCGGCTCATAGGTGTTCGCGCCTCAAACCTGTCTAACCATCTGTGGAAAACTGATCTTTTTGATGGACATACTGATCGATCGAAAAAAAGAGAACGGATACACGAAACCCTAGATCAGATCAAGGATAAATTCGGTGATAAAGCTATAGGTTTTCGGGGTGTTTAAATAAACAACATCGCCTTGCGGGCAGATTCGACTTTTTCACTACCTACAAGATTTTCAGCAACCACAAAAGCAAACATCGCGGATGTCCCCGGACCTTTACTTGTTATGATATTTTTATCCTGCACCACCTGCTCTTCCGCCAGATGGACAGTCTCTGAAAATTCCTCTTCCATAGATGGATAACACGTAGCTCTCTTCCCATCTAATATACCAAGCGGCGCCAGGAGTAACGCGGGCGAGGCGCAAATCGCGGCTATTAGACGCTCTTCCTTGTTCATGATTAAGATCAGCTCTTTAAGCTTCCCGGAACTGGCAAGATTTTTCGCTCCTAGTGCCCCTCCGGGAAAAATAACAGCATCCGGTATAAAATCTATGTCATCCAGCCGCGCGTCGGCATTAATAATAACATCATGCGCGCCTTTTACTGAAATCTCGTTTAGTCCTACCACAATAACATCCACCCCTACCCTGCGCAAAATATCTATAGGAGTAATGGCTTCTATTTCTTCGAAGCCCTCGGCCAAAACAATTATTGTCTTTTTCGTCATGCCCCTCCTTTATTCAAAGATAGCTGAGAC
Source organism: uncultured Planctomycetia bacterium (assembly GCA_964482475.1). GTDB lineage: Bacteria > Omnitrophota > Gorgyraeia > Tantalellales > Tantalellaceae > JAHJBY01. Next base: position 1,551 of record CAYZXR010000104.1, read on the forward strand.
TTATTCGGCACGCGCGAACTCTATCGAAAGCCTTACAAGTTCACGGATACCATCGTCCAATGCACGATTTTCAGAATCATTAACCTCTTCGCCAAGCCCTTTGATAAGCGGTCTATCACTCACTGCTAAGAGGCCTGTCGCTAAGATCCCGGCTATTTCAGCCGCTCTATAAACCGCGGACAGTTCCATATCTATTCCCTGAAACCCTTCTTCCTGTATACGAATAAGGTTCCTTTCATGTTCTGCCACAATGGATCCTATCGTAAAAATAGAACCTTTACGTAACACTCCCCCAACATATAAACGTTCCTTAACAAATCCAAACAACGATTCAGTATATTCATGATCCGCTTCAATCACATCGCCTGTTGCCATTTCATTCGCGATTGAAAATCCCGGATCGTAATATTTAGAAAAGCCTTCTCCATTGAAGGCACTCTCAGCTACCATCAGATCACCTGTTTCACAATCCTTAAGACCGGCACATGTACCGACAAAGATTGCCTGGCGCGCGGCAGTGCATCCCATAAGCAGAACAGCGTCACCCATAAGGCGATCACCTACACCGCAACGCACTACCGTAATGTTTTTTTCTGTTGTAAACCCTGAATACAAACGTCCTTTAAAAGTCTGCTTTGCTTTCGCATACTCCTGAAAATACTTAAGCGGAAAAAACGGTGTTATTATAACATTTTCAGAAAAGACTGAAGGAGTGCACCCGAAACAAAACTTAAATAGTTTGTCTTTATTCATATTATACGGCTTCTTCCTTGTTTTTTCCGAGGGTGCTGACACTCAATACACACTTTACTAAGATCGGGACTTATTGTCCCGCAATTTTCGCATAGCCAAAACCCTTCCGGAACCATTTTGCGGAGTTTCCTCTTTCTGAATATCGGCACTACAACGCGTACAATTATTAAATAAATAGAGATGAGTACAACGAGAATAGCCATATACACCGGCAGATTCGTTGTTGTTGCCGCGGGACGCACCCCCGCGAGCTGTATGCCCTCAGCAGCCAAATGATCTTCAACAAGCTTCTTAGCAAGAGAATACCCTTCTATCTCCCCTCGACTCAGGATCTGTATTATCGGTGCTGATATTCTATTGTGTCCAATATGAAAATTCCTGAGCTTAATGAGATAGCTCTTGTAAAATCGAGCGGCAGTGTCAACATCACCCAGTTCCTCATACGACAAGGCAATAAGAAAATCCGTGCCGAAATATTCCGGCCATATTTTTCGTGCGGCAGAAAACTCCACAAGAGCCTTTTCAGATTGTCTGCCGGAAAGCAAATAGACACCATCTGTGAAATCTTTTACAAATTTTTTCAGATCTCGGCCTGTACCACTAGTTGCCGGCATAGCGTCTATGGCGTGCGTGTTCAACAGGAACCGCTTATAAGAAAAGAATTCGGCGTCATCAGATGTGGTTTGAATAGCATGTGCGCGGGTTTGTGCTAATGTGAAAAAAAACAATGAAGTGATGAAAATAAAAAAACAAACGGAAAGAAGAGATTTTTTCTTTAGGGACGTCATCATTCGCCAGATTGAAGGAGACTTAAAACCTTGTTTATTTCGAAAGGTTTATAAATTATATCTGATGCCTTTTCTTCCAATGCCTGATGAACAAGTTCATCCACAGAGTACCCTGTCATCATGATTACTTCCGTTTTCGGACGGATCTTCATAATCTCTTTCAAGGTATCGATCCCATTCGTTTTCGGCATACGAATGTCAAGAAAGACAACATCGAAATCGCTTTCCTTTACCTTCTCAACGGCCTTAGCGCCTTCATAACAACTTTCAGCTGTATAATCATTCCCCCTGAGAATATCACAGAAAACGTCGGCAAAGTCCCTGTTGTCATCCACGACAAGAATATTGTGTTCTTTC
>CAYZXR010000105.1:0-3396 GCA_964482475.1 uncultured Planctomycetia bacterium
AAGTGGGTTCTATAGTAGGATCAGGCGGGATGATAGTCATAGATGAGGATTCGTGCATGGTGAATATGGCTAAATTTTTTCTCGAATTCACCCAAGATGAGTCATGTGGTAAATGTACGCCTTGCCGTGAAGGGACAAAGAGAATGCTTGAAATACTTACGCGAATAACTGAAGGAAAGGGTGTATCCGGAGATATAGAGAAATTGGAGAGGTTAGGGAATATGATAAAAAAAGCGTCTCTTTGCGGGTTAGGGCAATCGGCGCCCAATCCGGTTCTTAGTACTATAGCGAATTTTAGGGAAGAATATGAAGAACATATAAATGAGAAAAAATGTCGGGCGGGAGAATGTAAGAATTTGCTTACATACAAAATAAATGACAAATGTGTTGGATGCACCGCGTGTAAAAAGGTATGCCCTGTAGGTGCTATTTCTGGAGAGCCTAAGGGGAAGCATAGTATAGACAAAGATAAGTGTATACAGTGCGGGTTGTGTTACGAAACTTGTAAATTTAACGCTATAGATAAGAGCTAATATAAGGAGACAGCAAATGCAAGACAATAAAATAACGATATACATAAACGATAAGCCTTATGAAGCTGAAGCCGGGCAAACAATTATGCAGGCGGCGGATAAAGTTGGTTTTAGAATACCCAGACTCTGTTATCATCCAAGCTTATCCATTGAAGGAGCATGTCGTGTATGTATAGTTGAGGTGGAGGGGATGAAAAACTATGTATCTTCTTGCTCGTATCCGGTTGCTCCTGATATGCGTGTACATACGAATACCAAAGAAATACGTACAGCCAGAAGAGATATAGTGGAATTAATATTGGATAACCATCCTGAAGATTGTCACACTTGTGAGAGGGACGGTATTTGTGAACTACAGCGATTGGCCTATGCTATGGGTATAAGACATCGTCATTTTGAAGGAGAAAAGAAACATTATGAAAAAGATTTGTCATCGGTTTCTGTTATTAGGGATCCTGATAAATGTATTTTGTGCGGTCGTTGTGTCAGACTATGTTCTGAGATACAACAGGTGAGTGCGATAGGACACGCGCATCGGGGATTTAAGACTGTGGTTATGCCCGCTTATAATATGCCTTTTGGTGAAAGTGTTTGTACGGCATGCGGACAGTGTATAAATGTTTGTCCCACAGCCGCTTTTGTTGAAAAAAACTACACACAGGAACTTTTTGAAAAACTAAGTGATAAATCCTTAATAAAGATAGCGCAAGTCGCGCCATCAGTGCGCGCGGCTATAGGAGAGGCCTTTGGATTACCTCCCGGGCGTGCTATGCATAAGGAAATAGTCGCCGCTTTAAAAAAGCTGGGATTTGACTATGTCTTCGACACGCAGTTCTCGGCTGATCTTACTATAATGGAAGAGGCGAGTGAGTTCTTGGAGAGAGTCCAGGGAAAAGGGAAATTACCCATGATAACATCCTGTTCAAGCGCTTGGATGAAATGTCTGGAACAATTTCACCCGGATTTTATAGATAACATTTCAACTTGTAAATCTCCCATGTCAATGATGAGTTCGTTGGTTAAAACTTATATTGCCGATAAGATGAAATTAGATCCAAAGAAAATATTTTCAACAGCAGTAATGTGCTGTACCGCTAAAAAATACGAGGCTGCAAGACCTGAATTAGAAGTTAACGGGTCGGCGGCTACGGATATCGTGGTGACCACACGTGAAATAGCCTGGATGATAAAATCGGCAGGTATAGATTTTGTTAATATTGAAGGCGAGGATTTTGATCATCCGCTGGGTCGGTCTTCGGGGGCCGGAGCGATTTTCGGTGTTACAGGTGGTGTGATGGAAGCGGCTATGAGAACAGCATATGAGCTTTATACCGGTGAGACTTTGATGGATATTGAAGTTAATGATATTCGGGGGTTTAAAGGCATTAAAGAGGGTAAGCTTGTTATGGACGGTAAGGAAATACGTGTTGCCGTTGCGCATGGTCTTGGGAATGCCGCGCATCTACTTGATGAAGTTAGAAAAGATCCGGAAAAATATCATTTTATAGAAGTTATGGGATGTCCCGGAGGATGTATAGGCGGAGGGGGACAGCCTTATGCGGGGTCTAATTCAATTCCGTTAGATGAAAAATGCCTCAAAGCCAGGGCTGAGGCCCTTTACGGTATCGACAGAGATAAGACTATAAGAAGGAGCTATGAAAACCCTGATATACAAAGGTTGTATAAAGATTTTCTCGGTCGTCCGTTAAGCGAGAAATCTCATGAATTGTTGCATACACACTATGCGGCAAAAAGTCCAAGAGGGATAATTCCGACTGAAATTAAAACCAGGTAGGGGGCCAACAATGATAAGTGTTGATGATAAAAAATCTCAAGAGCTTAAAGAATGCATGGAAGAGTATAAGAACTCTGAACATCCAGAATCACATTTAATAGCTATTCTTCACAAAGCTCAGAAACTTTATGGATATCTTACCCGGGAGGTTATGGATGAGGTTTCTGTAGAGATGAACATACCTACTGCTCATATATGGGGTGTGGCCACATTTTATCACTATTTCAATCTTAAACCTATCGGGAAACATGTAATATCCGTATGTTTGGGTACGGCCTGTTATGTAAAAGGTATCAATAAAATCCTTGACGCGATAAAGAGTGAGCTTAAAGTAGAGATGGGGGAAACAACAGAGGACAAAATGTTTACTTTGCAGGGAGCTCGATGTCTTGGTGCTTGTGGTCAGGCTCCGGTCATAATGATAGATGATAAAATATATGGAAAACTAACAAAACAAAAAGTTATAGAAATACTTAAGGATTACCGAAAAAAAGGATAGAAATTAGGAGAATAATAATGGCAAAGAAAATTCTTATAATTGATGATGATCATGATTTCATAGAAGCTATCAGCATGCTTTTAGAGTCCAAAGGATTTGCGGTCTCTTCTGCTTTTGGAGGAGAAGAGGGGGTAAAAAAGGCGAAAGCCGAAAAACCGGCCGTTATATTACTGGACGTTATGATGTCTTATGCTGCTGAAGGTTTTGATGTGGCCAGACAATTGAGTAATGATGACGCGACAAAAAAAATCCCGATAGTTCTTATTACCGGGATTAAAAAAGAAATGAACCTTCCATTCGGATTTGCGCCTGATGAGAACATGCTACCGGTTAAAGCGGTTTTGGAGAAACCCGTTAAACCGCAAGCACTCATTAAGGTCATTGAAGAGAGTATATCTTCCTAATTATCAACTAAAACAGATATTTTTGATTTGACATTTAGTCTATTAATGATATTATGGGGACTTAATTGTTCTGTTTTTCACAACAAATAATACAAAAACCCATAAAATTAAATTCTGGAGGCAAAAATGGCAAAGATTCTAATTGTAGATGATGATCAGGACATT
>CAYZXR010000106.1:0-1475 GCA_964482475.1 uncultured Planctomycetia bacterium
GCGATGGTCGCCGCGGTATATACCGATGATTCTCTTGCCGCCACGGGCATAGATGAAGTGTTACAAATAATGATCGTCCGTTCCATCAAGGATTTTCCGGTACGCGGATCTTTGATCTTAGGAAACTCCTTTAGTGTTTCTACAACTTCTCCGGCTCGCTCTCCACAAGCGGCAACAAGAACAATATCTACTTCGGCATGTCGGCTGGTAAGCTGCTGCAACACCGTCTTGCCAGCACCAAAAGGGCCAGGGATACAATATGTTCCCCCCTTCGCAACAGGAAACATAGTATCAATAATACGAATCCTTGTAATAAGTGTTTCTTTTGGCGAGATCTTTTCTTTATACGCGGCTATGGGGACCTTAACAGGCCATTCAAACATCATTGTAACATCAATGTTTTCGCCATCGGCATTTTCCAGCGTAGCGATTTTCTCAGAAACCGGATATCGTCCCGCTTTCACAATCTTTTTTACTGAATATTCTCCGAGCAAATGAAAGGGCACCATGATCCTGTGCTTGAATATCCCTTCCGGAACGCTTCCCAACGCGTCCCCGGCCTTGACAGTATCTCCTTCTTTCGTCTCTGGCGTGAAGTCCCATTGTTTTTCCAGTTGTATAGCATCTAGCTCTTCACCTATAGGAAGAAAAATTCCGAATCTTTCCGCCATCTCCGGCAACGGGTTTTGAAGACCGTCATAGATCTGGGCAAGAAGCCCGGGTCCTAACTGAACCGAAAGCATATGCCCGGCAAACTCTACATCATCGCCTACCTTTACACCTTTTGTATACTCGAAAACCTGCATAAACGCTGTGTTTCCAGTAATTTTGACAACTTCCGCCTTGAGCCTTCTGTCTCCTTGAACGACATATGCCACTTCATTCTGCAGAACGTCTCCGTCAAACTTTACTGCTATCATGTTAGCGTTGATCGATACTATCTTACCAGTGTTTTTGCTCATCCTTTACCTCGCAAATCTTTTGAAATGTCGCTTCCCCTCTTTCTTTGTCAAAGCGGGCAAGCCTCTCTAGTATCTGAATTTTAATGTGGTACAACATCAGCCAATTTATATCAAATATATATCTCGGCTCTTCCCCTTCAGCAAAATCCCATCTGGCTTTTGCTATAGCCTTCTCCGCGACAAAGGGGTTCTTCCCCTCTATTTTTTCTTTAGAAAAATACAGGTTCTCCTTAAGCGCAGCACGGCTATCCTTTCTTCGAATTCCCGAAAGGATCTCTCTTATCCCCATGTCAAATTCTTTCCATTGCTTTACAAGCTCCGGGTCTTCGTCTCTCACATAAGGATCTCTTATATCCAACTCTAAGAGCTGCTTCATGTCGCCTGTGCTAAGCCATCTGCCGCACTCTTCCACAAAGCGATCTCTCGATAGAAAGTCTTCGCCGTCGAACGAGAGGTACGGCAAAGACGCAACAAGGTAGTAATACTTATTGTGCATCCTGCAGTCCCGCGTCG
>CAYZXR010000106.1:1575-3376 GCA_964482475.1 uncultured Planctomycetia bacterium
GGCAAAGACGCAACAAGGTAGTAATACTTATTGTGCATCCTGCAGTCCCGCGTCGATTACTTCTCGAAGTTTTTTGTTTAAGTAAAAGTTGAAGGCTTCCGCGATCGCGTCATCGGAGAAATCGTAATATTCATTTTCCCCTTTTTTCCCTATGCGGAACCCCTTCTTCAGGGTTGGAGAAACTTTTATGGTCACTCCTTTTTTCAAGTCTCCCTGGAGAAGTGCCCCTAACGTTTCTCTCAAGGCGTGCTTATCCTTCTCCCCCAGCAATATCTCCAGGTCAACGTCTTCGCGTTCGATGCTAGAGGTAACCAGTTTAGTAATAATTTCCTTGAGAACATCAGGTGTGAGCCCGGCGGATACTTCCTTTTTTATAATGCTATCTAGAAGTGCTTCCATTTGCGCCCTAAGCGCGATGATCACATCCCGAGCGGCCTGCCTGACCGCCGCTTCTCCGTTAGTCTTAAACTCATTGGCGAGTTTTTCTGCCTTCTTTATCATTTCATCTTTTTGCTGTTTGGCAGAACTTACAATATCCGCGGCCTTTGCTTCCGCCTCTTTGATAATTACAGAGGCTTGCTCTTCGGCTTTATTTACACCATCGGTCTGAATTTTTTCTATAACACTGTTGAGATTCATTTCCATTGGTCTTCTCCTATGTATGAATTAATTTGTGTATTAGATTTCTTTTCTTGATCCTGGTTTTACTATGGGTTCCCCCTCACGGCAAAGCGGACAATCTGCTTCTGTAAAAGTGGGGACATTCAATTTTATCAGGCTTTCGTGTTTGATGCCATCAAAATCGATTATTTCTGTGCTTCTATCTACAAGTGCCGCTATGCCAACAGGTATAATCTCGCTCTCCTTCAACAATGCCAGAACTTCTTTAACCGATTTACCCGTCGTTAATACATCCTCAACAACAAGCACCCGATTGTTCGGCGTGACGGTAAAGCCCCGCCTGATAGCCATTTTCCCATTATCATCTCTTTCAGTAAAAATCGACCTAACCCCCAGTGCCCGGGCAACTTCATAGGCGGGGATAACCCCTCCCATCGCGGGACCTATCACAACGTCCGGTTTATCCTGTATAAATTTTTGCGCCAATACTTCGCAGAGCCGCGCCGCGACAATAGGGTTCTGTAACACTAGTGCGCATTGTAAATAAAAAGCGGAGTGTAACCCACTGGACAACTTGAAATGCCCCTGTTTATACGCCCCGGTTTTTGTAAATAGATCCATTATTTCCATTTCCTGCATACCTATTCCTCCATATCCTTTAATATTTTTCTAACGGCTTCAAGCGGGTCATCCGCCTGAACGATCGGCCTGCCCACAACAATATAATCAGAACCATCCTTTATCGCTTGGCTCGGGGTTACTACTCTTTTTTGATCACCGTGTGCCGCCCACTCGGGACGTATCCCCGGAGTTACAACAATAAATTTTTCGCCTAATTGCTCTTTTATCATTTTTGTTTCCTCAGCGGACGCCACAACCCCGTTGAGTCCTGACTTTCGGGCGCTCCGGGCCAATGATGAAACATTTGCTTTCACTGTGCCGGACATCCCAATAGCGTTCATTTCTTCCTGATCCATACTTGTTAGTATAGTCACCCCCAACAAGATAGGCATGTCTCCTCCCGCGGCCGAGGAACCCTCAAGAGCTCCTTTTAACGCGTATGTCATCATTTTGGGCCCGCCTAAACAATGAAAATTCATCATGAAAACTTTCTTTTTCGCGGCTGCGAACGCGGCATTTTTTACTGTGTTCGGTATATCATGTACTTTAAGATCTAGAA
>CAYZXR010000107.1:0-3360 GCA_964482475.1 uncultured Planctomycetia bacterium
AGGTGATTTCTGTTGAGGACAATCACTTTTCATAAAATGATTTGACGAAATTTGTCACTTATTTCCAAAGAGGGGGTTTTCCGACTATTGAATTCTCGGACAGCCACCTAGAGACCATATCTCTGATCTCTTGTTTTTAACATCTGATATGCGTATCAGAAGGTGACCGGATAAATCACCCGATTGCGGTAACGATTCAAGACGCTCTTCGGGAATCCTTACCTTACCTGAGGTGATTAAAATCTCTATGATTTTTTGTCTGTCTTTAAGGGGTTCCATGTTTCTTTGATTAACCACCTTTCAATATCTGAGCGTTATCAATAGCTTTTTTCTTTCTAACTACTATCATTTTTATTCCACATGCCCTTCACTTCTGCCGTTTCTATATCAATCGCCAGGACTTTGACATTAAAAAAATTGGTAGTAAAGAATCGACGGTCATAATATTGAGTGTCACCACCATCGCCTATGTAACCCTCCATTACGACTAGAAGGTCCGCTCCCATGAATTTACCTACACGTTTCGCTGTCTTCGGATCGAAGATATCCTGCATTTGAAGGTTGAGTTCTTTCAAAGCCTCCTTCAATTTTACCCGCGTAAAAAACCTGAATTTATTCGATAAAAACATCCGGTTATACAGGCAATCCCCAAAATACCGCTCATCCAGATTGGCTGAGCCTTCGTATTGTCCCGGTGTCGCCTCATTATAATTTTCGTAACCACAAAATGGCAAAATTACTGTCTTGTATTTTTCCTGCTTTGCTTCGATGGTTTTGTCCAACTCGCTATATGCCTCGGATGCATAGTTTTCTATGATTTCAATTCCCTTTGAATGCCCAGTCATGTTTTGAAGAAAGACAAATGTATAAGTACCCATCCCTAAACTCAAAAAGAATATTAGTATCCACTTTAAACCAACTTCAAATTCGTTCATTGACGACATAATCACCTCGATACGAAATAGCTATATGGTTCCAGCTATGCTGTTAATTTATAAACCCCCTTCGTTTACGCGTGACCAACCGGAAAACTTTATCTGGGATTTTTTACAAACTTTTTCCAGATGCCCCTGACTTCTGCTGTTTCCACATCAATTGCCAAAACCTTGACACGGAAAGTTCCGTGGCCTCCATCCAATTCAAAACACCTCTTAAGGGTAAAATCTGTGGCTAGTGCACAACTACCAATATAACCCTCCATCAATACTATGAGCTCAGCGCCGATAAACTTTCCTACTCTCTTGGCTGTGTCAGGGTCGAAGAGATCTGTTATCTGAAGTTCCAGTTCTTTAAGAGCCTTGTCCAGTTTATTTCGGGTAAATACCCTGAAATTCCTGGATATGACCAACTGTTCAAAAAGACAGTCTTCAAAACACCTCTCATCAGAGTTGCCCTGATTTTTATAATTGTTCAACTGTGCAACTGTATCGCTTTGATATCCATAAAACGGAAGAATCGCTGTCGTGAAACCCCCTTTTTTGGGGCCAATCATTTTTTCCAAAGCAACACACGCCTCAGATGCATATTTTTCGATAAGGACGAAGCCTCTTTGATCTGCGTAGCAAGACGCCGCCGTAAACAGAAAAGTTATAAAAATCAAAGCATATATCCCTGTGTCTAAAAACCTTCGTAAGCGCATGTGTGTCTCCTTTTAGAATTTTTCATCTTGCTGCATCTCAAATTTCCGACTCTCCTGCTGACAGATAATTGTAAGAGAGAAAAATCACGAATCAGGATCTCTCACTGACGGTACTCGATGTCTATGCGATTCCGGCTATGCCCTGTTAGTTCGTAGCTTCTGTTTGCAGAAAGGAGATAGCCCAAATAGATAGTTTTCATCAGAAACGGGGGGTTGTCGCCTTCATGACTTTGCTCGGCGACTCTGCCATCCACGCCGTGAGTACGTCTGACTACCTGCAGAAACGCTTCATATTCTCTCTGCGAAGGCACGTTGGTAATGGTAACGGAATTGAGTCTGTTCAGTTCGGCAGTCAACGAATTCGCTATAAAGGAACTGCCATCACCATCAAAGATAACGAGGATTTTTTTCAGACTCAAAAGGTCCTTTCTAACCGCATTCGCCTCTTCACCGGATTTTACCCATGCCCTTATTCTGACCCTATAGCCCCCCCCTAACGCTTCCCTCCTCAAGGATGTCGTAAGCCTTGACATAACCTCCTCACTTGATATTGAACCAGTCCGCTATTTGTAGTCCCAGTGAATTGGAAGTATCCTAATCAATTTGCGCACCTAATGGCTCGAAGACATTCCTCTTTGCTTCAAAAACGGCCATCTCTCTTGCCTTTTCCATATCATTATTAATAATGGGCACCACCGCCTCGGCTTCTAACAGCCTTGAAATGCCTTCTTGAGAAAAAGAATTTCTTGGTAAGGACAGATACGTTGCCAACATGAGAATCATAGCGATAAAACACACAAAGACCTTTTGGATTTATCAATTCCTTACTAACAAAGGTTGTCGTAACATAGATGGGAATTGCAGTCCAGCTCGTAAGCTACTACGCATAAACGGACTTTGCGGCGGCATACATGATAAAAATAACAAATGCACTTTTCACCGCAGTCATAATTTTGAATTTTCCCCAATGACTCTCCCTTGAAAATTCACACCACCACCCAACACTGTACACACGCACTGCCCTTGCATATTTATCTGCAGATCGGGCTTGCGTCTATTTTCCGACAGTCACCCCTTCCCCGGTGAACAGGTCCTTGATGCCCGCCTTCGCCAGAGCGGGGTTGAGAAATGCGGTAAATTTTTTCGCGCCCCGGGCATCGACAAAAGTATCTTCAAGGGCCAGTTCAGTTTTCTTCAGGATCTTAATTCTCGTATCCATGAGAATAAAATGATAGCTGAGTCCGCTGTAAACCAGCAAGGCGATTATGACGATGACTGCAAGCTTCTTCATAATATCACGGCTCCCATAGTTGCGTTCCTGTCTTCATAAAAATCCTGTCCCTCATTGATCGGGACAGGTTCACGCAATATTCAACACGATAAAGACTGCGTAATCGATAGACTCTTTGAGAAATTCGCCGAAGCCAACGACCTCCGGTTTTAAGCCTTTTAATATCAGTGCACAAAAAAATGAATTCATTATCACTATCAGATCAACGGATAAGAAATAACCTGCCCGTTGAAAATCACTCTGCCGGGTAAAGAGATAGCGAAGCGTAAACAGCAGGTGAAATGAAAGAAAGAAACCGACAAGGAACCCGAACACGGGAAAGACCCTGTCACCGATGCCTAAGACATGAAAAACAAGATACAGTCCAAGGGACATATAGGCATAGAGGGGAAAGAAGTACGGCGCAACGGCAATGACGGCGTTCTGCCGT
>CAYZXR010000108.1:0-3322 GCA_964482475.1 uncultured Planctomycetia bacterium
CCCAATTTTAATTATGAAGCTTATGAGGAGGCGGCTGATCCGGCTTCAAGTGATCATTATGATTCTGATCATACTTTTAGTAATGTTACATTGACACCCGCGAATGGCATTGTGTATGTTGATGGTGATGCCACATTTATTGGAGATTGCGCAATACATGGCGGCATTATAGCAGATAACATAAATATTGGACGTCGTGTTGGAGGAAATTTTACCGATGGCACGCTGGAGCAGGTGTATACTGACCATAATAGAAATGTAATAATAGCGAGGGATGGGGATATAGCTATTAGGGGAGAGTTTCATGCTGAAAAGGCTTTAGTATACGCTACAAGAGATATTATTTCGTTGGAGAATGGTGCTCGAATAAATGTAACGGGTAGCCTTTTGGCCGGAAGGGACATTTATCTCTGGTCATTTTGGACATACATAACCTATACCTATGCGGCTACTAATCCCAAGGATCTATTATTTGTGTGGTAAGGTTATTTCCTTTTAATCTTGACAATAAAAACCCCTTTTGATACTATTAAGCTGTTTTTGTGTAGGCATGGTGTGCTTATTTGTGTGTAACTGTTTGTTGTAGAATGACTTAACAATAAGAACCGCTTTGGCGGATTAAAGATGGACAGGGAGAAGGTTATGTACGCGATAATGGAGCTCAATGGAGACCAGGTGAAATGCGAAAAAAACGATATTTTTACGGTCAATCATATTAAAAATCAAAAGAGTAAGAGCATTAAAGTGAAAGAGGTTCTATTTGGTAAGAAAGGGAATAAGCATTTTATAGGTGAGCCGTATGTGAAGGGGGCTTATGTGGAATGCGAGATTCTTGGCGAAAAACGTGATAAGAAAGTCATTGCGTTTAAATATAGAGACAGGAAAAGTTCCCAGTCAAAGATCGGTCACAGACAGGATTTGACAGAGCTTTGTGTTAAAGATATACATTTTGAATAAAACAGAGCAGGTGGCTGGTTGTTATCGCCCGCGCATTAATAGTTTAAGGAGAAAAGGTTATGGCACATAAAAAAGGACAAGGTTCATCGCGTAATGGTCGCGATTCAAATGCCCAAAGGCTTGGCGTTAAAACGTTTGGCGGACAGGCAGTTACAGCTGGAAGCATAATTGTAAGACAGCGTGGTACTCACTTCAAGCCGGGGCTGAATGTCGGAAAAGGCAAAGATGATACTCTTTTTGCCAAGTGTGAAGGCACAGTCGATTTTAACGGCAGGCGAGTTGTAAGTATCATTCCGGAATAGTATGTTGATAGATCAGGCTAAGATCTATGCCATAGGCGGCAGCGGCGGAAAAGGTTGTTCCAGCCTTTATAAAGATCTCTTTCATCGCAAAGGCATACCAGACGGTGGTGACGGTGGCGCGGGTGGAGATGTGATATTTATAAGCGATTCAAATCTCGGAACCCTTCTTGATTTCAAATACAATCAGCATTACAGAGCCGGCAAGGGCGCTCATGGCGGATCAAATACTAAACATGGCGGAAGAGGTGAGGATCGTCTTGTTAAAGTTCCGGTTGGAACAATAATAAGAGATGCTGCTAGTAATCTTATCATTCGTGATCTTTCCAAGCCAGGTGAACAAGTAACAGCAATTTATGGAGGTTCCGGTGGCCGTGGTAATGGCAGGCGGAGAGAGGCAACTGTCGGTGACCGTGGAGAAGAAAAAACGCTGCTACTTGAGCTAAAACTTGTCGCTGATGTTGGTATTATAGGTTTTCCGAACGCAGGTAAGTCAACGCTTGTTTCCCGTATTTCAAAATCACATTCCAAAATAGCGGCCTATCCGTTTACGACTAAGGATCCAAAACTCGGTGCGGTAAGGTTCGGTGATGAGTCGTTTATTGTGGCTGACATGCCCGGGTTGATAGAGGGGGCACATGCCGGAAGGGGGCTTGGAGATAGGTTTCTGCGTCACATTGAGAGGACACGTGTTTTGATACATATGGTTGATATTTATCCTCTGGACGGATCAGATCCGGCGGATAATTATTTTAAACTTGAAAAAGAATTGGAACTATACAGTACTGAAGTGTATGCAAAGCCCAGGGTGATAGTTGCCTCCAAAATGGATCTTTCGGATTCTCATGAGGCGTTGGATAAATTCAAGGATAAGGTGGGCAAAGAAGTGTTGGCCGTTTCAGCGGTTCAGGGTGAGGGACTGGAAAAACTTATAGAGGTTGCTTACAAAAGGTTGAAAAATGTCGAAAAAGAAGAAGATGAACAGAATAACAATCAAGATCGGAACGAGAGTCTTGACTGGTTGTCAGAATAAAATTGACCGACGCGTACTTAAAAATATAGCGGATCAGGTCGCTTTATTGATGGACAAGGGGATAGAGGTTATTATTGTTTCTTCCGGAGCAATAGGAGCTGGACTCGGGTTGCTGAAACTTGGGAAAAAAGAAAAGTCACTTTCAGAGCTTCAGGCCCTTGCCAGTGTTGGGCAGAATCACTTGATGGATATGTATAACGATTGTTTTGGCAAACGAGGATATGTTGCCGGACAAATATTGTTGACCCAGGAAGATTTCGATAATCGCCGGAGGTTCCTGAATATTCGATATACGTTAAATACGCTTTTGAAACATAAAGCTGTCCCCATTATTAATGAGAACGATTCTATATCTACGGAAGAGATCAAATGCGGTGATAATGACAGATTATCATATCTTGTTTCGGATCTAGCGGCATCTGATATGCTTATAATATTAACTGATGTGGACGGGCTTTGCGATCATGATGGCAAGCTGGTGAAGCATGTCACCCGGGTTGATGCCGAGGTGAGGTCTCTGTGTCGGCAGGATAAGGGTTGCACAGAAAGCACCGGGGGAATGATAACAAAGCTTGATGCGGCGAAAAATGCCGCACGTTCCGGAATTGTGTGCGTCATGGCGAAGGGGCGCAAAAAGAATGTTATAGTTGATATCGTCGAGGGCAAGGAATTGGGCACACATTTTGATGTTGCGAAGAAGGAAATATCAGCACGTAAACGCTGGATTGGATATACGACTAGGCCTAAAGGTAAAGTGATCGTAGATAGTGGGGCCGCCTCGGCTCTAAATGGAGGAAAGAGAAGCCTTCTTCCCAGTGGGATTGTAAATGTGAAAGGTAACTTCGCCGATGGCGATGTAATAGATGTAGTGACGGAAAAAAATGTACTTTTGGCCAAGGGGCTTACAAATTACACTTCTTTGGAGATAGATAAGATTAAAGGTCTCAGAACGGATCGTATTGAAAAAGTACTTGGATATAAAGATTACGATGAGGTTATTCATCGGGACAATTTAGTTATCTTAGAAGATTAA
>CAYZXR010000109.1:0-3309 GCA_964482475.1 uncultured Planctomycetia bacterium
CCTGTTAATAAAATCCTCATCTATATCCTTTCTTAGTTTACTATTATATCGCAAATTACACAAAAATAACAAATATTCAGTACGCTGATTGATTAGAATAACGTATAAATTAATGGCGCTACTGCCGACGATTCAGTAAATAAGATCAATAGTCCTAAAAACAACAACACAATAACTATCGGTAAAAGCCACCATTTTTTTCGTTCCTTAAGAAAACTCCAGAATTCGTTAAATATCTCTCCTTTTCCCATATCATTATTCCTATTTTCTTAAAATTGTTTTTCCAAATCCTCGCGAATCGATGTAGATTTCACTCGTTTTATCCAATAACTATCAGCATCCTTATCTATTTTTCGATTCAACGGATCGCCTTTAAAAACCTTCAGCAGAAAACCTATAGGAGTTATAAGTAAATAGTATACCATAACAAGAACAACTCTCGTATTGAACCATCCGATAGCACGTGCAACTTTTATGAAAACGACATATACCGGCTCCAGCATTTTCGGCACAAACGCGACAAGTACCATAGCCGCTACCGCGAACACCAAAAACCAAGGATACACAATAATATGAGCGTTTAGATAATGTACGCCACCAAGCACTGCGAGTATTATGCTTAGAATTATTCCGAATTTGCGTAAATCTTTTACCCTTAAATTATTGGTCTTCATTGTTTCGCCTTATCTACAAGAAACTGTCCCATAACAAGATAATCCATATTTGTTCGCATAAAACACCTGTATGCATCGTCCGGCGTACATACTATAGGTTCGCCTCTAACATTGAACGAGGTATTAATGACAAGAGGGCAACCGTAATCTTCACCAAACCGTCGTATCATCTCATAATAAAGCGGATTATCCTCCATCTTTACAGTCTGAACCCTTGCAGAATAATCCACATGTGTTGTCGCTGGAATTTCTGACCGTTTTATTTTTAACTTTTCCAATCCTTTCAAGTCTTTTACCGCAATGGGGTTCTCCCTTTTCTCTTCACGCACCGGCGACACCAAAAGCATATAGGGACTTTCACATGTCAGACCAAAGTATTCTTCAGCTTTTTCCAAAATAATACTCGGCGCAAACGGTCTGAACGATTCGCGAAACTTTATTTTTCTGTTGATGACAGACTGCATCTTTTCTGACCTCGGATCTCCGACTATGCTTCGTGAACCCAGAGCACGCGATCCAAATTCCATCCTCCCTTGAAACCATCCAATCACATTCTGACCGGCAATGAGCTCTGCTACTCGACTTGGAAGAGATTTTTTCGATAATTCTTCATAAGGTATCTCGTTTTTCTCCAAATATTGCCTTATCTCTTCATCGGAGAAAGAGGGGCCTAAAAGACTAGCCTGCTGTTTGTCAGCACATCCATCCGCCTCTCTTGCCTTCCCCATATACTCATGCCATGCTATAAAGGCTGCCCCAAGAGCACCACCGGCATCAGAAGAAGCAGGCTGTATCCAAATATTTTTAAATGGACCTTCTCTTAATATCTTCCCGTTTGCCACACAATTAAGTGCAACCCCTCCGGCAAGACAAAGATTCCCCACTCCCGTCTGGACATAAACATGTCTCACCATCTTCATTATCACTCTCTCGATAACGATTTGTATGGATCTCGCCAGGTCCATGTGCTTTTGTTTGATCCCGCTCTCCGGTTTGCGCGGCGGTCCACCGAATAGATTATTAAACCGGCTGTTTGTCATAGTAAGGCCAACACAATAATTGAAAAATTTTAGGTTTAGTTTAAAAGATCCATCGTTTTTAAGATCAATCAGGTTTTCCATAATAAGATCGACATATACCGGTTCGCCGTACGGAGCCAATCCCATAAGTTTGTACTCACCGGAGTTAACCTTAAACCCGCAGTAATGTGTAAACGCTGAGTACAAAAGTCCCAAAGAATGTGGGAATTTTATCTCGCTATAAAGTTCTATCTCATTGCCCCAACCCTTGCCAAAACTGACTGTCGCCCATTCACCCACACCATCTATCGTCAGTATGGCCGACTCATCAAAAGGAGAAGGATAAAAGGCGCTCGCGGCATGCGAATGGTGATGCTCGGGGAAAATAATGGTACCATCATAGCCAAGCGTCCTGCGTATATATTCTTTCGTGAAAAGCTTTTGTTTTATCCATAAAGGCATCGCTAAAATGAAGGATCGGACACCCACCGGGGCATATGTCAGATAAGTTTCTAAAAGCCTTTCAAATTTAATAAAAGGTTTGTCATAAAACGCGACAATGTCGACGTCTTTTATGCCAACTCCAGCTTCTTTTAAACAATATTCGACAGATCTTAAGGGGAAAGAAGGATCGTGTTTTTTTCGCGTAAACCTTTCTTCCTGAACGGCAGCAATAATCTTGCCATCAACAATTAAAGCCGCCGCTGAGTCATGATAAAATGCTGATATCCCTAGAATGTGTATTTTTTTCGTCACCCTCAATTTGTCCCGATCTTGCCGGCAAACCATTCGACTGTTCTTTCTAATCCTTCACGCATTTTAACCCGGGGTTCAATAAGCAGAATGTTCTTCATCCTGCTTATATCCGCACATGTCTGAAGAACATCACCTGGACGCTTAGGACCATAAACAGATTCGATATTTTTACCCATTATTTGTTTCAACGTCTCTGCCACATCAAAAACTGAATGCGATTCGCCACAAGCCACGTTAAATGTCATACCGGATGCTTCCTGCGCCTCGCAAGCTGCAAGATTGGCATCAACCACGTTCCCTACAAAAGTAAAATCCCTCGATTGTTTACCGTCACTGTCAATCAAGCATGGCTCATCTTTGGCCAGACATGAAATAAATGCCGGGATAACGGCCGAATATTTGGACTCGGGATTTTGCCGCGGACCGAATACGTTGAAATATCTCAACGATACTGTTTCAAGACCCATAGTCGCTGTAAACGTCCGGCAATAATATTCAGCGGCAAGTTTACTTACCCCATAAGGCGATATCGGATCCGGCTCAAAACTCTCTTCTTGAGGAGACTGTTTGCAATCACCATACGCGGAACTGCTGGAAGCATAGACAACCCTTTTAACACCTTCTTCCATAGCGCAGATAAGTAAATTTAAAGTACCATTGACATTCACATCATTAGTTAGGATAGGCTCTTCCACGCTCTTGGCAACACTTCTTAGGGCAGCTTGATGTATTACATAATCCACACCTGAAAGAGCTTTTGTCATATCATCTTTGAGGCGGATATCACCTTTCTGGAATTCTATTTTGTCCATGAATGGAGCTATATTACTTTCATCACCACTGGAAAGGTCGTCTAACAC
>CAYZXR010000110.1:0-2092 GCA_964482475.1 uncultured Planctomycetia bacterium
GGTAAGCATATAATACGTGTCAGTAACTGTGCGCCTAACGAAATGGCAGGAAGTGTTCGACTCATAAAGGAATTTGAAAAAGTTCTTAAGATAAAGGTGGGGGAAGCCACTAAGGATGGAAAGATCTTTCTTGAAATGACAGGCTGTATCGGTATGTGTGATATGGCTCCGGCTATCATGGTGGATGATCTCTTGATCGGCAAGGTCACGCCGAAGAAGGTCGCGGAAATAGTAAAACGCTTGAAATCAGGGAAAAAATTGGATGACATGGCGGTTGTAAAATCTACAGAACGTGAAGGCTTGGTGATCTTTAGTCCTATAAAACCATATGAAGCGTTGAAAAAAGCCATAGAAATTGGGCGTAGTAACATTCTTGATGCTGTCAGAGCTTCTAATCTTAAAGGAAGAGGCGGTGCCGGTTTTCCGGTGGGAGTTAAATGGAACCTTACGGCAACAGCGAATTCTGAAAAGAAATACGTTGTTTGTAACGCCGATGAAGGTGAGCCGGGAACATTTAAGGATAAAGTAATACTTGAAGAATATTTGCCTGCTCTGATCGAAGGTATGACCATAGCCGGTTTTGCCGTAGGTGCTGATGCGGGTTTTCTGTACCTGAGAGGCGAATATAAATACATGGTGAAACGTATAGAGAAAGAACTTGCCAGTTTGCGGAAAAAGGGTTTTCTCGGTAAAGACATTATGGGTAAGAAAGGTTTTAACTTTGATATGGAAATACGGTTGGGTTCCGGTGCGTATATCTGTGGTGAAGAGACCGCGTTGATCGAGTCTCTTGAAGGTAACCGGGGAGAGCCGAGGAATAAACCGCCTTTTCCTGTTAATACAGGATTTGAAGGACACCCGACAACGGTTAATAATGTTGAAACTTTTGTGAGTGCGGTGCACATTGTAGCTAAAGGAGCTGATTGGTTTAAAACGGTGGGAACCGAAAAATCTTCAGGCAGCAAACTTATAAGCGTATCAGGTGATTGCACAAAGCCCGGTGTGTATGAAGTTTCTTTTGGAATTAGCATCAAAGAAGTCTTAAAGCTTGCGGGAGCAAAGGATACTAAAGCTGTACAGGTCGGAGGTGCTTCCGGCAGCTGTGTTCCTAGAAAAGATTTTGGCAGACAACTCAGCTATGAAGATCTTTCTACCGGTGGGTCTATAATGATCTTTGGTAAGAAAAGAAGCTTACTTAAGATTGTAGAAAATTTTTTACAGTTTTTTAAGGAAGAATCATGCGGACAATGTACCCCGTGTAGACAGGGCACAACGGTGTTATTAGAAGGTGTGCAAATGATGAATAAGGGTGAATGTTCAGCAGCATACTTACAAGATCTTGTATCGCTTTCCGAAACAATGAAGGTAGCTTCGAAATGTGGATTAGGGCAGGCGGCTTCAACTGCGTTTATATCAATAATAGAGAGTTTTCCTGGTGAATACAAAATATCAAAGAAAGCTAAGAAGGAGACGATATTCAATGGTTAAAGAGCCTTTTGCAAAAAGTACTTCTAGAGCACCTGTAAGTCAAAGAGGTCAGGATATTAAAGAAGTTGACCCTTCCGCGTTAGGAGCTTTGGTAACAGTAGTTATAGATGATATCAAAGTTAAAGTACCTATGGGAACCACTATTCTTGAAGCGGCAAAACAGGTAAATATCAAGATACCTACATTATGTAATCATGAGGACCTGTGCCTTGCGGGTGTATGCCGTATTTGTGTGGTTGAGGTGGAAGGCCAAAGGACGCTTCAGGCATCGTGTTCTTATCCGATCTTTAGTCCCATCAAGGTAAAGACATATTCTTCAAGAGTAAGGCGTGCCAGAAAACATATATTACAGCTTCTTCTCAGGGAGCATTATGGCGAGTGTTATTCCTGTTCGAGAAATAATAACTGTGAACTTCAGGCTTTGGCGAAGGAATACGGCATTACAAGCTATACCTTTGGTCATATTTCTGAACCTAAACACAAAAAGGATACGTCAAGTTATGCTCTTGAAAGGGATATGGATAAATGTATACTGTGCCGTCGTTGTGTTAGGACTTGTATAGATCTTCAGGAAGTAGGTGTTCTTGAAGCGATCAATAGGGGG
>CAYZXR010000110.1:2192-3278 GCA_964482475.1 uncultured Planctomycetia bacterium
ACAGAATTGCTTCTTAAGTTGAAAGCTGTGCTTGTGGATAAAGATAAAAGTGTAAAGCTTCCGCAATTCACTTCTTGTTCTCCGGGCTGGGTTAAATATATTGAGCATTTTTATCCGGAAAAACTTGGTCATGTGTCTACTGCGAAAAGTCCCCAGCAGATGTTTGGGGCCATTGTAAAGACATGGTATGCCAAGAAGAATAAGATAGATCCAAAGAATATAGTTAGTGTATCACTTATGCCATGCTCCGCTAAGAAATTTGAGTGCGAAAGACCGGAGATGGATGATTCAGGTTTTAAAGATGTGGACTATGCGCTTACTACTCGGGAACTCGCGGGAATGATAAAAGAATGTGGTATAGATCTTCCCAATCTTCCGGATTCAGACTTTGATGATCCGCTTGGCATAGGTTCCGGTGCGGCGCTTGTTTTTGGAGCGACCGGTGGAGTAATGGAAGCGGCTATCAGGACAGCGTATGAATTAGTGACAGGGGAAGAAGTCCCTTTTAAGAACCTGAATATTATGCCGGTAAGAGGCATGGATGGTATTAGGCATGCGGAACTTCCTATTGCCAAGGCAGTTGACGATTGGAAATTTCTTGAAGGCGCGACATTGAAGGTTATGGTAGCGCACGGTACAGCGAATGCTAAAAAGGTTATGGATATGCTTTGCCGGGGGGAACTTGACGGTTACCATTTTATAGAAATAATGGCGTGTCCCGGAGGATGCTTAGGCGGCGGCGGACAACCAATTCCTACAAGTCCCGAGATCCGTGAAGCGCGAGCAAAAGCTATTTATGCGGAAGATGAAGGTTTGCCGATAAGAAAGTCTCACGAGAATCCCATTATAAAACAGATATACAAGGAATTCCTGACGGATGGACCATGCGGGCACTTAAGTCATAAGCTTTTGCATACTTCATATGTGAAACGCGGTAAATGGATCGGTAAGAAGAAAAAAACAGTCAGTAAACGTAAGAAATAAGAAATATATCAGCATTCGACTAACCAGGAGGTGTATTGTGTTATATCAACCCGGTGATACGTTGAAAGAGTTCAACGCGAGAATGACAGATATCCGGAAAAC
>CAYZXR010000111.1:0-3221 GCA_964482475.1 uncultured Planctomycetia bacterium
TTCACTATTCCCGATTCAATATCTTAGAAATAACTCTCGCCAAAATACCGCGCCGGCGCTCATGAATCCTCAGTCCATGTTCCTTGAGAAGAGCCATATCTTTCCAAAGGGTCTTTGATTTAAGTAAGGCAATAACGATCTTTGGCCGCTTAGATGGATCTACACCTATGAACGTCCGTTGTGCCTTTATAGTGTAGCCTGTTTTTCCCCACAGTATTTTTTTCTCAGAAAACAATGACTTATTATGTGTGGTAAGATGTATCTTTCTTCCGTCACTGCCGTAAATGTCCTCTTCTTTCTTTGCCATTTCATCTATAATAAAACTGTTTTTTATAACATAACGCATC
Organism: uncultured Planctomycetia bacterium; assembly: GCA_964482475.1. Classification (GTDB taxonomy): domain Bacteria; phylum Omnitrophota; class Gorgyraeia; order Tantalellales; family Tantalellaceae; genus JAHJBY01. The sequence goes on from CAYZXR010000111.1 coordinate 348, forward strand.
ATTTTGGCCATGTCTTTGGCTGTTGTATATTGATCGATCCGTGGATGAGCCGGTAATCCTGATGAATTCGTAAAATTAGTGTCCTTCATCCTCAACCTCGCGCCTTCACGATTCATGAGCTTCGCGAACTCCTCTTCACTACCGGAAATCCCAACAGCTATGGCCACAGCGGCATCATTAGCAGACTTGATAAGTATTGCCGCAATCAGATCTTTCAACTTATATTCAACTCCGGGATCGAGATCGGCATTTGTAGGCTCAACATTGTTCACAGCATCTGTGGCAATTATTTTATCTTCGGGCCCCATATTTTTCATAGCAACTATTGCTGTCATAACCTTTACGATCGATGCCGGCTGCAAGCGCTCATCAGCGTTCTTTTCGTATAATACCTGTCCATTTCCGGCATTAATGATAATGGCCGCTTTGGCACTAATATCAATATCTTCTTCCACCGGCCTGCGACTATACTCGGTCAACATCGAGCCAGCTATAACAAGCACAGCAATCGAGATTGCGACCCATTTTCCAATGATCTTCTTATTCATATTATTTCCCATTTGTATTCAAACTGGATCGTGAGAACCTGCGAATCCGACCCTTTGAAGGATTAAAATATCCTTTCATGGTCCCCGGATATTCATCTTCAACAAGCATGACAAGTGTATCCATACCTATCATATCTTCTCTCGCGACTTTAATTTTCATTTTTCGAAAATATGCCACGGGATCATAATTAAGATTTCTCCATTGCACCATATCAACATCTGTCTTGCCAATAAATTTTAGGAAAGCATCTGCTTCAGGTCGTGAATCCGTAAATCCGGGCATCGCCAAATAATTTATAGATACAAACCCACCAGCTTTTCTGGCTATCTTTATCGAAGAAATAACATCTTTAAAAGAATATCCTTTTGGCCTATAGTACGCCGTATAAAACTTCTCCCGCACAGAATTCATACTAACCCGTATCGAATCCAGTCCAACATCAAAAAGCCGTTTGACAACATCAGGTTTGCTTGCATTGGTATTGAGATTTATCACACCTTTACTCGTCGAATGCCTGATAAGCTTTACAGCTTTTTCGAGAACGTCACCAACCATCACCGGTTCACCTTCACACCCCTGGCCAAAACTTACGACCGGGTCGGCGACCTCTTTTATGTGGAAAATTGCCACTTCCGCTATTTCTTCCGGAGTTGGAACAAATGTTATACGTGACTGTGATACAGAGCAACTTTTCCCTCCCTGATAAGAAATACATCCGATACATGTGGCATTACAAATAGGAGACGTCGGCAGAGGACCTTCATATCTTTTTAAAAAGAAATTCTTAGCTGCCGGACAACCATAGACAAGCGCACATGTCTCCAGATGTCGAACAAGCCGGTTTTTGGGAAATACACCTCGAAATGTTTGAACGTTCTTCTTAACAAGCGATATGTCCATGCCTTTAAGCTGTTGACGGCGTTCCGCATCGACCTTGATCCCCGCCGCATAAAAATCACCTTTGTAAAAAGCAACCGCAGCATAACTAAAAAGCGGTAAGAGGTCCGCATCTTTTCTCTCTTTGTATGAAGCGCTGAATACTGAGGTATACCCCGGTGACAGAAAAGCTGCCACCGCTGAACAAGGTTCATCTGTTTTGTTAAAAGGGTTCGAGGATAAGCGAACATACCTGTCCTCTTCAGGGTCATACCCTACCGGAGTACGGCAAGGAAGCATAAAAAGTTCAGAATCACGCGGAAGTTTTACTAAACATGAAGGATCAAGACGAAAATGTTCTCCAGCCTTCATACCGGTAGCCTCAAGAAAAGGTACATCATAGATCTTGTTGCGTGCATCAGCTATCAGTAGTTTTGGTGCTTCTTTAGACATTCATCATCCGTTCGTAGGTTCACACATCAAGCTCTATCCCGACAGGACAGTGATCCGACCCCTGCACATCTGAAAGGATAAATGCTTTTTTTAGTTTATCTTTTAATTGTTCAGTAACAAAAAAATAATCAATACGCCATCCAACATTTCTATCTCGAGCGTAAGTTTTATAATCCCACCAGGAATACTGATCGGGGTCATTATTAAAAACCCTGAAAGTATCTACATATCCGTGAGAAATCAATTCATCTATCCACTCTCGTTCAACTGGTAGAAATCCTGTATTTTTTGAATTTTCTTTGGGTCTTGCTAGATCAACCTCCTTATGCGCGGTGTTTACATCACCGCATATAACAAGGTTTCTATTTTTAATACCATCAATATGCTTAAGAAACCTCTCATAAAATTCCATTTTGTAGGCCAAGCGTTCCTCACTCATACCACCATTCGGAAAATATACATTGATCAGAACAAAATCTCCATAGTCTAGAAAAAGAGCGCGCCCTTCAGTATCAAAGCTTTTACTGGAAAAATCTCGTGTAACAGAAACAGGCTCTTTTTTCGTGAAAACCGCGACTCCGGCGTAACCACGCCTGTTAGGGTTGTTCCAGTAAACCGTGTATCCGACAGGCGCGAGGAGATTATCATCTAACTGTTCGGGGTGGGCCTTCGTCTCCTGCAGACAAAGAATGTCCGGAGAGGTGTCACTAAACCAATTTAAAAAACCCTTACGCGTGCAAGCACGTATGCCATTCACATTCCAGGAAACCATCTTCATGATCACCTCATGTTGTCAGAAAGTTCTAATTCTTCGATAGCCGTTTGATATATCTGGTAACCAGTTCACCAATCGCTGCGAAATTTTTCGTATCCAACCATTCCTTTTTGAATACACTCGCCCCGAATGCTACCGCATCCGCACCGGCCTCAAAAAAATCGACTATATTCTCTTCTTTTACACCGCCGACCGCCATAAGTTTAACATTATCTAACGGC
>CAYZXR010000112.1:0-3154 GCA_964482475.1 uncultured Planctomycetia bacterium
TACGGGAAGACGGAGGTTGCGCTGAGAGCCGCCTTTAAAGCTGTAATGGATGGCAAGCAGGTAGGCTTTCTTGTTCCGACCACGATACTTGCAGGTCAGCACACCAGCACGTTTAATGCGCGCTTTAAGGATTACCCGTTAAATATAAAAATGCTCAATCGGTTTTGTTCCGTGGCAGAACAAAAAAAGGTCGTAGAAGACGTAAAAACCGGGAAAGTTGATATTGTTATCGGGACACATCGCTTGCTTTCCAACGATATTGAGTTTAAAGATCTCGGGCTTTTGATCATTGATGAGGAGCAACGGTTTGGGGTTGTACAGAAGAATAAAATAAAAAGGATGAAAGTGGATGTGGACATGCTAACTTTGACAGCAACGCCCATTCCGAGAACGTTATATCTTGCGTTGGTAGGGGGGAAGGATATTTCAGTTATCGCAACACCGCCCCTTGAAAGACTGTCTGTTGCGACGGAGATTATTGAATATGACAAAAAATTTATAAAAGGTGCGATTGAAAAAGAGTTGGCCCGAGGCGGTCAAGTATATTTTGTGCATAATCGCGTTGAGACTATTGATAGGGTGGCGAGTGAGGTTGCCTCTCTTGTCCCTGGCGCCAGGCTGCTTGTGGGTCATGGGCAAATGGGCGCCAAAGAGCTTGAGAAAACTATGAGCAGCTTTATTAACGGGGAAGTGGATGTTCTTGTTTCAACGACTATTATCGAATCTGGGATTGATATCCCCAATGCTAATACGATGTTTGTAAATGAGGCGGATAAGTTCGGTCTTGCCGATTTGTACCAGCTCCGCGGAAGGATTGGCAGATTCAATCGACAGGCATTTGCTTATCTTGTGGTTCGCGATCAATCAACTTTGACACACGATGTGCAGGAACGGCTTGCGGCGATGAAAAAATACCAGGAACTTGGATCGGGTTTCAAGTTGGCTATGAGGGACCTAGAAATGAGAGGCGCCGGGAACATCCTCGGAATCGAACAAAGCGGGTTCATTGACCAGGTCGGGTTTGACCTCTATTGCAGGCTATTACGTGAGGAAATTGAAAGATTAAAGAAGTAGGGGCGCATTGTAATGTATTCCTGCACGATCCACGAAATGACTTGACGAAGGAACGTTATACTAATACTATAGTTAATTATATATTACGAAAGAAAAGGTATTTATGCTGCATGGAAAAAAAATCATAAATTTTGCTGCATTTCTGATAATTGTAGCTTTGATTGCCGGGTCCGCGGGCTGTAGCCGCAAACCCACGAGAGAAGAGACTATAGCCAGAGTAGGCGAGGATACGGTAACCGTAACGGAATTCAACGATAGAATATCGCGTCTGCCTGTGCGGTATCAGAAAGTCATTCAAAAACGCAAAAAAGATTTTCTGCAAGATATTATAAACGATATGTTGCTTTATCAGGAAGCGGTGCGGAGCGGGCTTGAAGAGGATGAAGATGTTCATCAAGTGATAGAAGCCGCGAAAGTGAAAATTTTCATAGCTCGTTATCTGAAAGATAATGTGGATGACACGATAGAAGTGACTGATGAAGATGTTATCGCGGAGTATAACGCGAACAGAGATTCCTATATGATGCCGGAGACATTAAGGGCCTCACACATTCTTCTTAAGAGTCAGAAAAGGGCGGAAGAAATCCGAGGTGAATTGGCTAGCGGAGCATCTTTTGATGAATTGGCACGTGCGAAATCTATAGATCCAACGGCGCAAACCGGTGGAGACATAGGATATTTCCCGAAAGGTCAGCTTATGCCGGAATTTGAGAACGCTTGTGATGTTCTTGAAGTTGGAGAGATAAGCGGTCCGGTGAAAACCGCGTTGGGTTATCACATAATCATGCTTACGGATCGAAAAGAGCCGACGCTGATGCCAATAGACCGTGTTAAGGATAAGATAGCGTCTAGTTTGTATAGAGAAAAACGTCGACAGAAATTTAATCTGTTGTTGAAACAATTGAAAGATGAAACTGAGATCGAGATAAATGAGGATGTTCTGGATAAAACCGGGGAATAAAACTTGGGGAGGAAGGACGTGAATATGAACAAATTAAATATCGGAAAATTTCTTATGAGTGTTATTGCAGGTTGTTTCTTAATGGCATGTGTATCATCACATGCTGCTGTGCTTGATAAAGTCATAGTGGTTGTTAATGATGAAGTGATAACGCAACGTGAGTTTGACAGGGTGTATATGCCGATGGAAACGAGCTACAAGGAAAACTTCAAAGGCGATGAATTGGAGAGACGTTTAAGTGAGGGTAAAGAAGCACTTCTTAGGCAAATGATAGATACGAAGATCGCGATAAGCGCGTCTAAAAAGTCTAAGATCAAGGCGAATAAGGGGGAGGTGCAAAAACGTATAGATCAGGTCAAGACGTATTATCCGGATCAAGACGCGTTTCTTCAAGCGTTAAATGAGAGAGGAACTAATTTAACAGAATTTACAAAAGAGATATCGGATCAGATGTTAGCGCAACAGATCGTAGAGAAAGAGGTGTCGTCTAAAATAATGGTTACTCCGGCAGAAATCAACAAACTTTATAGCGAAAACAAAGAACAATTTGTGGCGCCTCTTCGAGTAAAGGTCAGTACGATAATGATTCGTAAAAGCGAAAATAACGAGGAAGATCTCAAAAAGATAAAGGATATCAGATCACAAATAGCCTCCGGTGGGGATTTCAACGTGGTGGCAAAAGAATCCTCAGAAGGCCCATACGGGCCTGAAGGCGGTTCAATAGGATTTGTGGCCAAAGGACAACTTTTGCCGGAAATGGAAGAGGTGATATTTAGTAGTGAGAAGGGAGAGTTGACAGACGTGGTCGAAACGAAAATCGGGTATCACGTGTTTTTGGTAGAAGAGGTTGAAGAGTCACGCAGTCTTGCATTGGCAGAGGTAAGTGATTTTATTAGAGGTGAGATATTTAAAAAGAAATTTGAGAAAAATTTAATAGAGTGGTTGAAAGAGAAAAGAGAGAATGCGTATATTGCCTACAAGTAAACCCCGAATTTTCATAACAATGGGGGATCCGGCCGGGATAGGTCCGGAAATCATAGCGAAATCTTTGGCAAGCCCTAAAATAAAGGGGCTTGCCGTTTTTTTTGTTGTGGTAGGAGACGAGAATGTTATAAAAAA
>CAYZXR010000113.1:0-3148 GCA_964482475.1 uncultured Planctomycetia bacterium
TCCGGGTTATTTTATGGTGCGCGAGAGAGGATTTGAACCTCCACAGGGTTGCCCCCGCCAGCCCCTCAAGCTGGTGCGTCTGCCGTTCCGCCACTCGCGCTAAAAACGCCTTATTCTATTTCATGCATGGTTATTCGTCAAGTTATAAAAACATCTAATACTCGAGTCTTATCTTATACTTTTTGGTGCCGCGCTTGAAGGTAACAGAATCTTCTGTTATTGCCACAACAACATCCGATCCAACCGCATCCCCTACACCTACTATTGATCCATCATTCAACATAGCTTTCGGCTCTCTGTCATACCAAACAACTCCTTTTAATTCAAGCTCGACAGACGGCCCCCCACCGGGCATCTTTTGTATAGCAAAAGGGTTTCTCTTCCACGATAAGAACGCTGTTTTTCCAGCGCGCCTATTTGTTTTACCAGACCTACTTCGCAAAGTCTCTTCCTGCGCCGCAGCTTGCAAGCCAGAAAATAAACCGGATGAGGTGTTGTCATATTTCACACTAATGACAGTCATCATCAACAGTAATATAGCTATTCTAATAAGCTTTCTCTTCATACCCTACTCGTCTTATACCTCAGTTGCTATCTCTGGCCGAAAGATACACATCTACGACCAGATCCGTTATTAATCTAGCGGTATTTTCAGGGGCCGGAACTATGTTAAAGCTCTTGACCGTGATCAGACTCTTTTCTACATCATCCAAACTGCCCAAAAACATTCCCAGTTCTTTATATGTAGATTCCAACTGTAATTCCACGGGTAAAATCTTATACTCTTCCCCCTTTTCCTTCTGTATATCTTTGGGGCGTATCGAGACAAAATCTATACCTTTCTGTTTTCCCAGCCTGGTCAATTCATTCGTGGCATACGAAACGTCCTCTTCCGTCATGAGGACACGTCTGCTAGATATTACGCTTGCCCCCTTGATAACATTCTTAATTTTTCGCGCCTTACCTTCGATTGTCTTGCATTGTGCGTATACCGCCCTTGATTTTTTCATTAATGGAATATGAAAAATCAAAGATATGCCGATCACGGCAACTAATACCGCTACAGGCAGAAATGTCATCAGTTTTTCTTTTGTCAGCTCAATCTTTTCCATTTTTTCATGGTTTCCAAAACCTGGATCAGCCTATATTACATCTGATCTCGAATTCAATCCCTGTTCTATCATCCAACATTCTAGTACTTATAAGTTTAACATTTTTCAGAATACCTTTACGCAAGCTCAGTATAAAGCCAGATAGGTCTTGTTCGCCATCGTCCCCGGAAACAACACCTGTCATCGTAAGCATCCTGTTTCTCATATCCATGCTTTTAAGTGAAATATCGTCCGGTATAAGATTACTTATTTCCTTAAAAATATCTTCCCAATGCGGCTCGTCCAGTAACACCCTACTTGCCAAATTAAAGGCTTCAGCTTTCTTTCGATGTGATTGCATACCGGCAAGTTCCTCTCTAGCTGAAACAATTCTTTTTTGAAAACTATTTAACTGAATACGGGCGGTAGAATATAAAATAGCCGCGACACAGACTACTATTACAATCGCGGCCCGGACACTCACCCGTTTAACAGTTTTAGTAATATCCTTCTGAAATTCAACCGGGAGAAGATTTACCCCCTTATCCGTAGTTAAAGCCGCGCCTATCGCCATCCCCAGGCGATAAGATGCCCAGCTTCGCATTTCAGATAAAGCCGGAGCAATTTGAAAATGTTTAAAAGAATCCCCAAGCTTGACGTCAATGCCAAGCTCCGAAGAAAGAAGCCTAACAAGCCCGGCAAGTGAAGCACCACCGCCAAAAAGCACAAGGGATTCTACGGTCCCACCTGTTTCCTCTCTGTAATAGGCAAAACATCTTTCTATCTCGCTGATTAAGTGTTCAAGCGGCGTCCTCAAAGATGAAAGTATCTGCATAGTGGAAAGCTTGTCTTCTATGACTTTTAATTCACTAGTTGAAGGTATCCCAACTGTTCGTTTTATTTTTTCCGCGTCATTCCATGCTATCTCCATTTTTCCGCCGTCCGGCTTAGACACCGACGTTAAAACTTCAGTAAAATCATTACCGCTAACAGGTATTTTCCGGGCAAATTTCAAAACAGATCCCTTAAAAATAATCAATTCACTATGCAATTTACCGATATCAATGAAACAGGTTGTTGTCTCGTCCTTGAAGTCTGAGTTTTGAGCTAACTTCTGATACGCATATGTGGAAGGAATAATTGAATCCGGTTTTATCCCGGCTTCTCTCAACATAAAAAGATATTTACCTACCGTCGTCTTTGGAGATACCGCGATTAGTATCTCACAGTTCTTGGTGTCTTTATCCTGCGTCTCTTTCAACACTTCGAGATCCAGCAATGAATTATCAATAGAAAACGGAAAATAGTTCTTAGCATCTAGTCGTATTGCATCACAAAGCTCAGTCTTTGACATATAGGGCGTTACCGCAGGTTTAATGACAGTCTGCGGGCAATCTATACTAACAGCAATATAACTTTTATTGACCGTAACCCCTTTAAACATCTCTTTCAAGGCTGCGGTTACTTCAGGAGCACCGGCAGCTTCATTTGCACCGTGTTTTATATCCCTCAGTTCAGCCCTGACAAGACATAATCCGTTTTCTTTGTTAGCAAACTGAACAAACTTGACGGAATCGGTCCCGATATCAAGACCGATAAAAGAATCTTTGGCAAAGAGTCCTTTGATGTTCGCTAAACTCACATTTCTCCAATTATTAAAGTTTTCATACAATTATTCATTATCTAACCTCTCGCCAATATCGTTTTGGTGTGTCTCCAACATATGCCGATAACGCGTAAGTCGCTGTTGGATTTGGATAAAAATTCACATAATCATACGTATCTCCGTACGTAGTCCTAACCGTACGCTGAATATTATTATTCTCTCCTGTCGCGGTTATAAGAAAAGTATTAGTATAGTAACAAAATTCCGTGGCAAGTTCGTTATTACCGTTCCAACTCTGAGTCCTATCTCGATTATAATATGAAGCGTCCGCGTTCTCCGAGACTCTTAAAACCCTATCCGATGTACCATCTAAACTGACAAGAGTGTATAGAAAAGATTTGATATCTAAATTCTGATAGGAATATGTGGAAGCCATATGCGTAAACGGTTG
>CAYZXR010000114.1:0-3137 GCA_964482475.1 uncultured Planctomycetia bacterium
AAGTCGAAAAAAAATCACTAATAAATATTTCCGTAAAAAATATGAATTTAGCTTTGAAAATATCCCATTTTTGATTAACGAATAGTTGATAGTAAACAAATTATTTTACGGCACCTATTCGGTAAACTCCTACCGAACACGTTCGGGTCATCTCAGCTAATGTTTGGCATGACATGTTCCAGGGCAGGTTTGGAACCTGCCCCTACATTTTTTGATTTTTGTGTCGCACGTGTATGAAACAACATGTTTTAGGACGGGGAAACCCCGCCCCTGCTTTTTCATTCTTTCTTTGCAAAAAACCGTCGGATCCGCAGGCGGGTGTTGTCAAAATGACGGGTTTTGACTCTTTCCTCCTATATATAGGGAAGAACTTCAAATCGGAGGGTACCCGAGGTTTGATCCACGCGAGAACCGAGATCCCCTTCGCTCACCGGTATCTACAAGGAAGGCTCATGAAAACCCGTTGAGGAAAACCAAGGAGGCCAAAGTCCGACGCAGGTCCGCGCTCAATGAGTTATCTGCGTTGTATGCGCAAAACCGAGGATTTGCGAAGCTAATCCGAAGGAGCCGCAAGGCAAAGCCGAAGCGAAACCGAGGAGGAGCAACGCGACGACGAAGGTTCCCCGAAGCTCGCTATTGTATTTAAGAGGAAGATTTATCGGAAACTCTGAGGAAAACCGAAATCCGAACAAAGTGAGGATTGAGGTCCCCCTTCGCTCACCGGTATCTACAAGAAAGCCTCATGAAAACCCGTTGAGGGAAACCGAGGAGCGATAGCAACGAGGTTCCCCTTCGCTCGCTAGTATCTGCGAGGCAGGCTCGGGCTACAATGCTCCTATGCGTCGCATTGCCTTACGCCCTCTCCTGCATTTCCTCATGCCTTCGGCGGCATTCGGTCAGAGAAATTTACGAGAATATGTGTATTTCTATATAATCTCCGAAAAAAACGAAGGAAAAACAAACACCGAGCCAAGCAAGGTGTGCAGTAACTCCTAGACCAGTTGAGGGAAACCGAGATTCGAACGAAGTGAGAATCGAGGTTCCCCTTCGCTCGCTATTGTATTTAGGAGGAAGATTTAGCGGAAATACGTAGTTTTTCGCTAAATCTGACGAGTAAATACAAAAAAAGACAACCATGCAATGGTTGTCTTTTAACATAATTTACGCAGTAAATTATGGAGCGAGCGAAGGGAATCGAACCCTCGTAGGAAGCTTGGAAGGCTACTGCACTACCACTGTGCTACGCTCGCCCGTAATATATCTCTCCAGCTTCACAAATTCCTATATCAAGGGACTAATATACACTATACAGAATCATTGTCAAACACTTTGTGAAACACATTTGATGAATTTATTCTTTATAGTAACGCGGGACAGTATTTCTTAAGCCGCGCATCTAATTCTCTTGCATTCCCCAGTAACTGGTTAAGCTCCTTCCAAAAACTTTTCCCGTGATTTCTTATCTGAGTATGAATAAGTTCATGCACAATAACGTAATCAACCAAATCGTCCGGCAAACTCGCAAGCTTAACATTAAGACTGATGTTTCCTATCCGCGAACAACTACCCCACACTGTCTTTTGATAACGAAATGATACTTTATTGTATGTAAACCCTAACTGCACCGCCAAACTCTTAAGACGAGCAGTCAATTTACTTATCGCCTCTTCCCTGCTGATTGCGCGTTTACCTTCCAAGTAAACATTATGTGACTCAGCCACTCGCTTCATCTTTGTCAAGTAACGCTGTACCCATTTTACGTTAGACGAAAGAGTTGCCTCGGCTATTCGGAAAGATATGTAATGCGGAATGGTAACTCGAATTTCTTTTGTCGACTCTAAGGAAATATTAAGTTTTCTGGCACGACGGCTCTTTACAAGAGTAACAGCGCCGACACCATTTAGTTCAAACACTTTCATATATAAAATGGATTATTTTTTGCCTTCGTCCCAATCCGTTGGTAAGGCAACCTCGTCTGTTTCGCTACCGGGCAACATGGTTTCGGATATTGACTGTCCCATCTGTCCCCCGACTTGCTGTTCTATTTCTTCCCCAATATCCGCCTGCGGAGCCAGATAAGGTTTATTCTGTTGCGCTATTTCATTCATATATTCGCCATATGCTTCTTCATCCGCCGGACTGTTCCCAATATCTGAGGTTATCATTACATCTTTTTTAGGTGAAGCCGCGGAAGCTATATGCGAGGTAGAAACCACCAGACAAATCCCAAGAGTCACAATAATAAATAACGGCCAATGAAATTTCATATCTCTCCTTTTCCTCCCCATCCTCATTAAATTGGTATCACAATAAATATACCTGCAAAAATAAAAATTGACAAAGTATTAGACAAATTAATTTTGTTTGGGAATAAATAAATAAATAAAGAAAGGATGTCAAACAAGCGGTCCGATAAGTCGAACCATTTTCCCGAATAATTCCTCAAATTCAAACGGTTTGATTATATAATCGTTTGCCAGGTTATTCTTGACTTTGATAGCGGCAACATCTGCTTCCATAGCGGTTACAAGTATTATGGGAATATCTTTTAGATCGTCATTAGCCCTGACCAATTCACACACTCTGTGTCCATCCATGATAGGCATATTTAGATCCAGCAACATAAGGTGGGGTCTTTCTTTTTTCAACTCACGCATAGCCTCTTCACCATTAACAGCTAGCGAAGCTTTGTACCCCTCAGACTCAAGGGAGAATTTCATTATATCCCGAAAACATGACTCATCATCAACAATCAGTATTCTTTTCGACATCTTATCTCGCTTTTTTAGGATAATAAAAAATTAGCTCTACTTCAAAGTTACAAAAATATACCATAAAAAAGCTGGTTATGCAATAAAAAAATACATTTTACTTTTTCATATGTTAATTAATCGGAAATAAGGAAGATTACGCTAAATATTCAAAATTGTATTTATCTGTTTAATCAACTGGCGTGCCCGATAAGGCTTGATAAGATAGGCATTAGCGCCAAGCTCAATACCATAGTCAACTTCAAAAGGCTCATCACGAGCTGTAAGCATAATAACCGGAATATCTTTGATGCTTTCATCCTTTCTGATCTCGAGAAGCACATCTCTACCATCCATTTCCGGCATACTAATATCAAGAACCACAAT
>CAYZXR010000115.1:0-3124 GCA_964482475.1 uncultured Planctomycetia bacterium
GGCAATATCCATATGGTCATTCTGCTTCCCAACATCCGATGTTTCTTCAGATTCGTCCTGTTTTCCAAGCGAGGCCCCGCAATCGTTACAGTACTTGCTGCCCCTCACATTCTTGAACTTGCACTTGGGACACGCAATCATCGCCTTCCTTGAAGGCATGGCAACAAAAAAACCTCCATTGCCCTGTATTACCTTAATATTTCGTACGACGAACCAATCATCAATAGTCATGGCAGCATAAGCTTTAAGTTTGCCATCCCTGCTTTTAGTAGGAAACACTCTGACTTCCGTGATTTTCATCGCCGTTCCTCTCTTACCTTATATATGCCCATTCAAGAAATACTTTTATCGCCTGTTTCTCTATATGTGTCCGCGATAAAGATTTCCCAGTTTTCTTCTTTAGAAAACACCAATTCAAGCTCTTTCTTGGCTTGAACAATATCTTTCTTGTAAAAAAGACCAAAAACAGTCGGTCCGCTACCCGCCATGAGGACTCCTTTGGCGCCCGCCTTTTTCAATTCGGAAAGAACGTCCACCAATATAGGAAATTCTTCTAACGTTATTCCCTGTAAATCGTTATGAAGATTCTCGGCGATACCGTCAACATCTTTTCTCCTCAAAAAAGTGCTGAACATTCTATCAACGCCACTATTCTTTGTCAAGCCAAAACGGGTAACCCGACCGTATACACTCTTGGTTGAAACCTTGAAGGGCGGATGCACAACAATATGGTGTAGCTCTATCTCAGTCGGCATTTCCTGAATCACATCACCACGCCTCTTCCCGTGGGCGAAACTAGCTTTATGTATGAAAAAAGGGATATCAGCTCCTAGCTCACTAGCTATTTCTAGCAAACTTTCCATATCTAACGGAGATCCTGTCAGTTCATTTATGGCTTTCAATAAAGCTGCGGCATCACTGGACCCACCCCCCATACCCGCTGAAATTGGTATCTTTTTTCCCAGCTTCACCGTAAACCTATATTTCCCCTTGGTCTTCTCATTAAAAAGATCTATAACGCGTACCAATAAACTATCCGCGTCTGTTGGCACGTCAGGGTTATCACAGGTAATCGCGGTTATCTCGGATGCAATCTCTACAATAAGAGTGTCTTGAATAGATATCTTCTCGAACAATGTGTCTATTTCGTGGTAGCCGTCATCCCGCTTGGCAAGAATATTCAAGTACAGATTAATCTTGGCAGGTGCTGTTATTTCCATGATGTCTTATCCTTCGCCATACCACAAGGCCAGGGCCTCGAGGCTATTTACACTTTTTTAAGGCGATAAGCTTCTTCGCCTCGCTTGCGATGTCTTTTTCCGTTAGATGAAAATACTCGTACAATTTATCAGGTTTCCCGCTAACTCCAAATTTTCCCTTCATTCCCATAAGTTTCATAGGTACGGGTCTGTTTTCAACAAGAACCTCTGCCACCGCGCTTCCCATCCCGCCAGCGACTGCGTGCTCTTCAACAGTCAACACGGCTCCGGTTTCCTTCGCCGCTTTGATTAATGTTTCTTTATCAATGGGTGAGGGTGTGTGTAGATTTATTATTCTCGCGCTGATATTGTTTGCAGCAAGCTCCTCCGCGGCTACCATAGCCTTAAGAACCATATGTCCACAAGCAACGATTGTAACATCTCCTCCATCGCGCATAACACTGGCTTTTCCTATAGTAAATCCTGGATTGTTCTTAAACATGGGTGCTGCTTCTCTACCGAGCCTGAGATATACCGGATGTGGTATTTCCGCCGCCTGTTTCGTGGCCAAAAAAGCTTCTTCCGCATCTCCGGGAACTACTACTACCATGTTTGGCAAAACACGCATAAGAGTTATTTCTTCCAGCGACTGATGCGTAGCTCCGTCTCCACCCACAGAAATACCACCATGTGTACCGACAATGTTGACATTGAGATCCATATACGCTGCTGAGATTCTCACTTGGTCCCATGCCCTTCCACTCGCAAAAGCTCCGAAGGTGCACGCGAACGGCACTTTCCCAGACAATGCCATTCCCGCGGCAGCGCCTATCATATCTTGCTCCGCCACGCCATGGCTTACAAATCTTTCGGGGAATTTTTCCTTAAACCAATGTGCCCTAACCGATTCCGTGAGATCCGCCGACAGAACGACTACATCCTTATTTGTCTCGCCCAGATCTACTAAGGCTTTCCCAAATCCGTCCCTTGTTGACACCTTTTCCTTACCACCCCAATCCATCAAATCTCCTTTAACTTTTTCTTGCGTTAGATAATCTACTTATTTCATTTAGAAATACTCGCCAGAAGTCTTAACTATACTGCTGATCGATACCCGACCATTGTTATAATTACCCACATCTTCTGCCGTTGCCCATAACTTTATATTTTCTATCTGATCATCCATCTCAAGGATACCAAATCCTTTAAATTGATATCCTTTTACAACTGTATTCGTGATTTGCATAATTTTTTCGATTTTTTTGGTTCGGAGTTCCGCTTGTTCATTCGGTTTGCCTTTATCAAATATTTTAAACTTGATAATAAAAGCATCATCACCATTAACGGGTGAAAAACTACCTTCGACTGACTGGAAATCGTAAAGCGCGGCAAATTTCTCATCTTCCCTGAAGTCTATCTTGATCCTATTAGCTATTTGAGCCGCTAAAAATTCCTGCAAGGTAATATCTTTCAGATAAAAATGCCCGCGCCAATATCCAACATCACTCAACTTCGACGGTGACGCTCGGAAAAATTCATTAAGAACATTTTCTCTGGAGTCTTCCTGCAATCCCATCTTGTCAAATACCTGTTCTACCGAACGCTCTTTCCTCGCCTGCGGAGTCAGATTGAGACTGAAAAGCGTACGTTTAAAGGACTCCGACCGGCCTATATTCCTATACATCCCTCTCTTGACATCGTCAACATACTTTATGATAACAATCTGCATTTCCGGCAAACGCGAGTCTTGGGTTATCACACAATAGAATTTAATATCCGCGTCCGTGCTCAAAACAACACGCGAAGCAACGAGGATGAGATTACTTATTTGATCCCAAGCGCTTTCACTGATCCCAAGACTGATATCCAGAAGCCCTTTCATGGGGTGATATATTCCAACCGTAGTTCCGGCAACAGCCACATCA
>CAYZXR010000116.1:0-3024 GCA_964482475.1 uncultured Planctomycetia bacterium
CCACCAAAGATAAAAAAAAGGGCGCGCCTATCAGCACGCCCTTTTTCTTAAACGATAATATCACCAACTATTTCTTCTTCTTCTTCTTAGCAACTTTTTTCTTAGCTACTTTCTTCTTAGCAACTTTTTTCTTAGCAACTTTTTTCTTAGCAACTTTCTTCTTAGCAACTTTTTTCTTAGCAACTTTTTTCTTAGCTACTTTCTTCTTAGCAACTTTTTTCTTCACAACTTTTTTCTTCGCAACTTTTTTCTTCACAACTTTTTTCTTCACAACTTTTTTCTTCGCCTTCTTCTTCGCAACCATCTTGCCCCCCTTGTTTTTACCGCTTATCAAAACTGCTTCCGCTAATTACCTTAAAAAAAGGATACATTATTTTTTATGATTTGCAAGCGCAAATAAAAACTTTTTTCTGTTTTTTTTATGATGAATTTCAGAAAAATATGTCTGCAACAACGCAACATTAAAAAAATATATATAAAAATATTTTTGCGAGACTATGGCTTGAAACCACTACAGAACAAGGGTTTGCGAATGACCCCAAAAAAATATTCCGTTGTCAGCATAAAGTACATTTTTTTGAGATGATAATAATACGGCGGGTTTTTTACAAAAAATGAACTAGCAAACTTTAAAAATACATTTTTTCCTACATTTTTTAAAAAACTTTAAAGTCGTATACGGAGTTTTTGAAGAATACTCAATTGCTAAAATTCAATGTCTTATGCCCAATCTTTTTATCTAGCTCCCTCACAACTGAGATATTACTCACTTCAGCTATCAAGGCTTCGATTGTAATGAAGATTTTGCAGTTCTTTCGCAAGCAACCCGTTAGCACTTCCCCGCTTTTTCCGAAAGACGCATGTACATGAATTTCAGGACCATCTTTACCATTTACAATGGTACCAAAACCAACAGTCTCTCTCACGTCGGTTAATGACACCATATTTGGATCCGCCGGCAAGGTCATCTTCTTGGGGCCTGTAACTATATCCCCATCCGAGACCGCACCCAAAAAAGTGATAGTGGCGAAAGATATCCTTTCTTTTTCTACGAAGCTTTTAAGCTCCGCAAGGAAATCATCTCCATGCTCGAAATTGACAATAAATACTCTACCTATATCTCCTTGCGCATATTTCATATTACATATATCTTTCCGGCGAACCGCTTATTTTCTTGAATTCCGGTTCGAACTTCGCAGGTTTTCTTCCAAACGATATACCGAGCTTTTCATGAATCATAACCTGATCAAGATCGACATGACGTTGTACTATAGCTTCTTTTGTAGACATATATTTAATCTCTTTTCCAGCAACACCAACTACTGTTACACCAAAGATGCCGTTTTTAAGCAATGTTACAGCTGCCGCTCCGCACTCTTTGCCAAAGTTCACATCATACGCTGATGAGTGCCCACATCTTACAAGATGTCCCGGAACCACTGACCGCGCTTCAGGTATCGGATAAATACCTTCAACAAAAAGGTGTGTCTCTTTCATGAACTTCTCTATTTCCGGATCGGTTTGAAAACGTTTTGACAATTCCTGACAAACGTACTTAGCGGCACCGGCCAGTTTCTTGTGACCAAAAGCATCCAGTCCCGCGCTCTCGTCCACAATTTCCTTACCCGTTGCATCCGTCAATCCTTCCGCGACCACTATAATATATGTCCCCGCGTAAACATCACTACTTTTTACTCGCGTTGTGTACATCTTCTTCATGTGAGAATACAACTCCTCAAAATCCACAGGAATCTCCGGTATCAATATCGCATCCGCTTCACCGGCTACCCCGCCTCGAAATGCGGTATGTCCCGCGTATCTGCCAAACACTTCGATAGCAATAATCCTATTATGCGTACGCCCGGTAGTTTTAAGATCATTAGTAAACTCCGCTATTCGATTAATAGTGGAATCGCCTCCAACGGAATACGGTTGCAGATCCATATCCATAGTCTTGGGGGCATGAACACACAATATCCCTTGCTCCAAAAGATCCACAACAACACTTCCCGTGTCATCTCCGCCCGATATAACCAACCCGTCAATGTTGAATTTCTTGAGACCCGCTTTCACACGTTCATATTTCATAGCATCTTCTATCTTTCTAACTTTAACACGTGAATGTCCGGCTTCGGAACCAGCAAGATTTGAATTGATCAGATCCACACGTTCACGGGTAAGTTCTGTCAAGTTTTCAAAATCTATCAGATTATACAATCCCGCATATCCGTTGGGAATTGCGTAACACTTCATACCAAAATTATTTGCCATTGTAGCGGCTCCCGTAACAACTCCATTCAACCCGCCGCAATCACCACCGGAAGTTATAAGACCTATGTTTTTTATCTCCGACATGCTTCCTCCAATCGTTAACTATTTAAATTATACCCAAACCGCAGATATAGAATACTAATATCGAATGAAATTTTCAAGAAGAAACGTTTATCAGCCATCAGCCTTCAGCTATCAGCTGTCAGCTAGCCAGCGAAAAGCATAGAGCACAACTCAAAGAACATGGATCAAATCAGTCGAGAAAATAAAAATATTAAACTAGGTTCAAGAAGCGTCTATTTCACATCAAAGGACAACGTGCGAGCTCAAAAAACTAAGAAAAGATCCCGGATCAGCCTAAAGGCCGTCCGGGATAACGAGAGGAGTTCTATTCAGGACAAACACAGGAGCTTGTCCCTACAATTCACTATTCACTATTCACGATTACTTACTTGCTGCTATTTATAGCATTGTAGAGCGCGGTAACTTGGTCCTTATACAGCTTGTTATATACCCTTCTGAGATCCTGTTTGCTAACGCTCCTATGATTTGGACTGACCTTCTTATTATTACCACGTTTTTTACCGTACATCGACCCACCTATGTCACATGCTTGGATATATTTCTTCTTCATTGCAAGTCTCCCCCTCTTTTCTTCCGGAAAACAACTTTTCCGTCACCTTCAACAACAAAAGTTACTTTGTCACGATTCTGTATCCGAAAATAGTTTTGCAACGCCTTCGGAATAAAAAT
>CAYZXR010000117.1:0-3023 GCA_964482475.1 uncultured Planctomycetia bacterium
TGCATGTTCCGGAAGATATAGATACGTTTGTGGAAGGATGCATTAAGTGAGTAGGCCCTTTCTTGACTTTGATTATGCCGTGTGCTAATCTTTACCTAAAGGTACATAATATTAAATTCCTATATTCAATTAATAAAGGCGGAACATTTAGATAATGTTTACGTTAAATAAGAAACTTAAAGAAGTCGTCGGGCTTGATATAGGTAGTCACTCTATCAAGATAGCCTCGATATTTAAGGAATCAGATAAGCCGTTACTTACCGCGTATAACGTGAAACAGATACCATTCTCCGGAGAGCAACCGGTGAATGAAGGGCAGCTTATCAAAGAAGCCCTTAGCGAGACTGGTATTAACCCTTCCGAAGTGAACATCTCCCTTTCAGGATCGAACGTAATAGTTCGTTTTATTAGCCTTCCGAAAATGACAAAAGATCAGCTTGAAAACGCGATGATATTCGAGGCTGAAAGGTATATTCCGTTCAATATTAATGAAGTGATACTGGATTTTATTATTATCGATGATGCCGAAGAAGGGCAGATGAACGTCTTGCTTGCGGCGGCTAAACGTGATTTTGTCCAGGGACGCATAGAATTATTCCAAAAGTTAGGCATCGATATTGGTATTATAGATGTTAGCGCATTTGCCGCTTTTAACGCGTTTACCTCGGCTAACACTGTTGCCGAGGATAAAGGAACCGCGTTTCTCGATTTGGGTCATTCACAGACGAATGTGTTGGTGACGACGGGGAGTATCCCACGATTTACGAGAGTTATCCAAATCGGAGGGAGTGATATTACACGAGCGATTGCGGAAGACATGGGGGTAGATCGCCAGAAAGCTGATGAATTAAGGGTCAATGGTGGTGGCGAAGACAGTGAAAAGGTAGACCAATCTGTTTTTGCGGTTCTTGATGAGCTTGTCAAGGAAATGAGGCTTTCTTTCGGATATTTTGAAAATAAACATAATACTCCGGTTAGTGATGTTTACTGTTCAGGTGGAATGATCTCTCAGAAAGGGTTAGTGGAATACCTTCAGGAAAAAATGGGAATGCAGTTCAATGTATGGAACCCGATTGCTGGAGTAAATATTGCGGAGAGTATACCGGAAGAATCAACGAATGCGGTCTCCGCGCAGCTTGCCGTGAGCATTGGCTTGGCTTTGAGGGAATAATTCCCAGCGTAGAGCGTTTAGTTTCTAGTTTTTAGTTTTTAGTTTCTAGTTTTTAGAGTATCTCCTAAAGTTCTAGCAACTAACAACTGAAAACTAACAACTGAAAACTAACAACTACCATGACATTTTGACATCTATTTGTTTTCTGTAAGTGGAACAATATGATATTTGATGTGGATAAACAATGATAGAACTTAATTTACTTCCAAAGGAACTTAGAAGAACAAAGCAGATGGCTATGCCGGATATACCGGTAGTGCCTATTGCTATTGCCATGATAGTGTTAGTCATACTGACACACGCCGTAGTTTTTTTGTCAATTAAATCTAATCAAAAATCCCTGGAAAAATTCAACAAGGAATGGAAAGAATTGCGTCCAGGTCGTGAGTCCGCTGAAAAGTTAAACAATCAGATCGCCAGTCTTGAAAGACGCTTGCGGGTGACAAAAAATATAGCGAATCCTACTCTTGATTGGGCGGAACTACTTAGCGGTTTAAATCAGGCGACGATATCGAATGTATGGTTGTCGGAATTCAGGCCGATTTTCAGTAAACCTAAGGGTAGAAATAAAGATAAAAAGAAGAATACGCTTACCGGGCTTCAGCTGTCCGGTTATGCGGTTGGCAGAGGCGAAGAAGCGTCTACTGTCGGAAAATTTATAGATAGTCTGAAGAGGAATGAAGAGTTTTCTAAATATTTCCGGGAGATTGAACTGCAAGGAATACATCAGCAGAAGTTCGACACTGAAGAGGTTATGGCTTTTAAACTGGTATGTAAATTTAAAAAACCGGAAGATATTTCTAAACAACAAGAAACAAAGACGAAGAAAAAATGATAGATTTTAAGATTGATGACTTAAAGGTACTATTGAAAAACCCTGGAATGCGGCGATATATTATCGGAGGAAGTGTCGCGTTCATCGCTTTTATATATTTGATCCTCATAGTGGTGCCGGGATTCAATGAATTGTTTAAAGTTTCTCGTGAAGCTGGAGATCTTAGAAATAGGGTGGAAACAGCAAAAATGATGATAACTCGTATCGATTCAAGGCGGGGAAAACTAGAAAATCTTAATGAGGAAGTAGATAAACACGCTAAACATCTTCCGGCACAGAAGGAGATAACGGCGCTATTGGGCGGATTTTCCTCGATAGCAAAAGATTCAAATATAAGAATTTTAAGTATTATTCCATACGATCTAAAAGCGGTAGAAACCGACGGGAAAAAGGATAAATACTATAGTGAAATGCCGATTCAGATAAAGGCCATTGGGGGGTATCACCAATTGGGGACATTTATAACCAAGTTGGAACAGGAGAAACGAGTTATTGTGATTGATGACGTACAAATTCGGTATAACAAGAACAACCCGCGTTTACATGATATCGAAATGATGGTGAAAACATATGTGTCAATGGAAGACCAAAAAAATAAATAGACCGCTTTGGCCGGTATTTTTGATGCTAGCCGTATTTGGGGTGCACCTGATGTGTCCTGTAGCGGCCGAGGCTGTTTTTGTTTATGATTCTGAGGGGAAAAGGGATCCATTTGTTCCCCTTATCGGGGTTGCTGGGGCATCGTCGGCAAGTGGCATAGGAGGGGTAACATCTTTGGACGGTGTATCCCTTCAGGGGATTATAGTCGACCCTGCTGGAAATAGATCTGTTATCCTCAATGGAGAGATAATGAAAGAAGGAGATATTTTCGGGGATCTGACAATTGTTACGATAAGTAACAATAAGGTTACGGTTAAAATTGGTCAACAGACTCATGATCTTAGACTTTATGAATAGAGATTTTAAAAGGAGGAAACTGAAAATGGTAAATTACAAGACATCCCGGATAAAAGTTTT
>CAYZXR010000118.1:0-3009 GCA_964482475.1 uncultured Planctomycetia bacterium
GTCCGTACGGCAATTTTGTGAAAGGGAATCCTGCTACTATTAAAATGTTCGCGTGTAAGAATGAAAAAGAATTTTTATTAAAATCTCCCGCAGGCCTTTCTCCTGAGTATCAGCCGGATGGACAGTTATCCAGCATAAAGGCCAAGGAGATGATGACGAAAGCGATAAAGGAGGGCTCGAATTTTTATGAGTGGACACATAGAAAACTCACAGGAGAAGATTTTTTTGCCAATGTCTTATTGACTAGGGTAAAAGTGGAAGATCGATATGCTCTCCAAGCCACGGTACGTGATGTTTCTGCCCAGAAGAATGCCATTGAAAAGATCGTAAGCATTTCGAGATTCTCATCGGAAAATCCAAACCCAGTATTGAGAATCAATGACAAAGGTGACGTGGTATATAAAAATGAAGCTGCTATCGCTATCCTTGAGGACGAAGGTTTAGAGGAAAAGGAGATATTTAAAATACTTCCTTACGAACTCAAAGAAAGGATGAGAGCGATAATAGATAAAGGCGAGGTGATTTTGGAAGAAAGAGTTCAGGTGGTTGACAAAGTGTATGCCTATAGCATTACACCTATTCGGTCAAAGCGATACGCCAATTTATATGGGAAGAACATTACGGAGCAAGCGAAGGCTCAAAAAAATTTGTATAATACCAAGAAAGAGCTAGAGGTTCAGGCGTGGGGTTTGAAGAAAACCAATGATGCTATTAATTTGCTTTATAAAGAGCTCGAGAGAAAAAACACTAGGTTGCAGGAACTGGACAGACTTAAATCTGATTTTATATCTAATGTGTCACATGAGTTGCGCACCCCGCTTGCTATAACGAAGGAAGGGATAAGTCTCGTGCTTGACGGTGTGACAGGAGAGATCAATAAGCAACAGGATAAGATGCTGAATACGGCACGAAAGAATATAGATAGACTTACTCGCATAATTAACAATCTGATTGATATGTCCAAAATTGAATCTGGTGAAATGGAACTTAAAAAAGAAGTGATAGACATGGGCGATCTCGTGGAGCAAATAGCATTTTCTTTTCAAGTCTTTGCCGCGGAAAAAAATATAGATATAAGGGCTGACGTGCCTAAGACCAAAGTTGAGGTGTTTTCTGATAGAGATAAACTCATACAGGTTTTTACAAATCTTGTTGGGAATGCTATGAAGTTTACGAAAGAAGGACAAATAACTATTGCTTTGAAAGATCAAAAGAACCTGATTGAATGTTCAGTGCAGGACAGCGGTGTGGGTATCAGGAGAGAGGAACTACAGAAAGTGTTTGAAAGGTTTCATCAAGTAGACCGAAAAAACGGGGCTGGCGAGAAGGGCATCGGACTTGGTCTCGCTATCACCAAAGAGATAGTTGAGAAACATGGTGGAAGCGTATGGGTTGAGAGCGAGGTAGAGCAGGGGTCAAAATTTATTTTTACTATACCAAAAGACGGAGGAAGAGATGAACGGCAAGAAGATACTGATAATTGATGATGAGCCGGAGTTTGTGGAAATGCTTAAAATGCGTCTCGAGAAGAGCGGTTATAATGTTGTGACAGCCGGGAACACTGACGAAGCCATGGATATTATCAAGTGCGGTCCGGATTTAGTACTACTTGACATTATGATGCCTCGTGTCGATGGATACACTCTGTACCGACAACTCAAAAAGGACGATGCTACCAAATCCATACCGGTTATTGTGGTTACAGCGAAGCCGGAAATGAAAGAGCTTTTTCAGGCCGAGGGTGTGACTGATTATCTTGTTAAACCCATTGATGACGAGGAACTTATGGCGACTATTGAGAAGGCGTTGGGATAATAAGTAGTGAATGGTTCAGGGCAGGTTTGGAACCTGCCCGTACATGCGTGGTTATGTAAAAGATGTGTAGGGGCGAAAAATATTTCGCCCTAATAAAAGGGACTAAATGAACGCAATTTTATTTATTGGGGTTATAGTTTTTGTTGGTTTCATTTTCGGTGAGCTCGCTGAAAAGATCCGTTTGCCGAAAGTCGCTGGTTATATTGTGGCCGGGGTTCTCATGGATCCCGAGATATGGACTTTTATTCCGGCAAATTTCATGAAGCATACTGATGTTGTTACAAACATTGCTCTTGCGTTCATTACTTTTTCAATTGGTGGTTCCCTTTTTTACCCGCACATCAAAAAACTGGGGAAGGGAATTATATACATTACGCTACTGGAAGCGGAATTCGCGTTTCTTGCCATCTTTTTTGGGTTTTTATTAATTACGCCATTTTTTGCGCATATCCCCGGAGGCACATGGGCGGTGACGTTTATTCCGCTAAGTTTGTTGATTGCGTCACTTGGGGCACCGACAGACCCTTCTGCGACCTTGGCTATCAAAGCTCAGTATCATCCAAAAGGTGAGGTTATGTCGACGATGTTGAGTGTCGCCGCGTTTGACGATGTCCTCGGGATAATCAACTATAGTATTGCTGTGGTTATAGCACAGGCTCTTGTTATGCAGCAGAAGTTTAGCTTTGGATCAACGCTGCTGACGCCCTTGTTTATTATAATAGGTTCGATAGTGTTGGGGATAGCGTGCGGAGCACTTCTTAATGTGATCACAAAGCTTATACGCAAGGAAACGGAAGGTGTTTTTATAACAGTGTTGTTCGGACTTTTGGCTATCTGTTTCGGTCTTTCAACTTTGACAGGTGCTGACGAGCTGCTTTCAACAATGGTTATGGGCATTGTAGTTGTAAATTTCAATCCCAAGAGAGAAAAAATATTCAGTTTATTGGAACGATATGTTGACGAGTTGATATTCGTTTTATTTTTCACATTAAGCGGAATGCATATGATTTTCTCGATTTTTCTTTCCACAGCTGTTCTTTCACTATGTTTCCTTATTTTTAGATTTTTCGGAAAATATTCCGGAACGGCGCTGGGGGCGGCTATAGCGAAATCTTCACCCAATGTGAAAAAATTCACTGTTGGAGGATTAATTCCACAGGGCGGTATAGTGATAGGTCTTGCCTTGATCATAAA
>CAYZXR010000119.1:0-3005 GCA_964482475.1 uncultured Planctomycetia bacterium
GTGTTATCTTTGAACGAATAACAAAATAGATAAGTACAAAGGAAATAAGCTTTACAAGATATCCAATAGTCGCTCTTGGATACACACTTAATGTCTGAAGTACACCCGGTTGCAACATATACGCTTGACGCATCTCAAATATTTTGGGATCAAGTATGTGGAAAATCTCTTTTGAAAACGGAATAATGTACAAGAGATTTACAAAAAGAAAAACTGAGATCGCCACGCTTTCCGTACAAACTAATAAGTTGGACTTAAAGTTTTTGTCGTAACTTCTAGTAGGTGCCAAAAAATGAATGTTAAAAATAATGAGTGATAAAATAGCAATGGTACAATATGCCCAAGTATGAACACTGGCAAAAGCAAATGGAGCAAAGAAAAGCAATGCAATGAGAAGGAAATCAGATATTTTGGCGCGAGTTATTCGCATTGTTAGGCAGTAGTAGTATCTTCTTTTTCTTGTTTTGCCTCTTCAGACTCTTGACCGTATTTGCCATACTTACCGTAGTAATAATAATATCCACTGGTTTGATTTCTCTCAACCATATTAAGGACCGCACCTATAACATTTGATGATTTAACCGACTCAAGTATCTCTTTTGACTGAAGCGCGGCGTTACGGTGAGTCTCCCCGCATTTAACAACAAGTATCGTACCGTCAACTTTACCTGCGAGAACCACAGCATCAGTAACCGCAAGTACAGGAGGCGAATCTATAATAATCCGGTCATATTTTTTCTCCAACTCCTCAATTAACGCGTCCATTTTCTTTGACCCAAGAAGTTCTGAAGGGTTTGGAGGGATAACACCGCATGCGATCACGTCAAGGTTTGGTATATCGGTATGGTGTACGGCTGCTTCAAGGTTTTCATCCACCGCAAGGATTTCACTAAGACCATGCTCGGTTTTTATACCAAACGTCTTTTCAATACGCGGTTGCCTGAGATCGGCATCAAGCAGAAGCGTATTTTCACCCGATTGCGCCATGACTATGGCAAGATTAACTGCCGTTGTTGTTTTTCCTTCTTTAGGCCCTGAACTTGTAAAAAGAAGCACTTTACGCTTATGTTCAACGGCTGTGAACATAATACTTGTTCTGAGTCCTCTATAAGCCTCGGCAATCGTTGAGCGTGGTCTTTCATGGGCAATAAACTCAATCAACATTTTCTTATCTGCTTCTTCAGTAGGCATTGCAACAGAACCCAATACCGGTAATCTGACATGCCTTTTTAGATCTTCCGGTGATTTTATACTTTGATCTATTCTATCCATAAGAAACGCAAGAGCACTTCGTGCAAAAAAACCAACAAACAAAGCGATCAATAAGTTCATCTTCTTTTTCGGTCTTGAAGGAGATCCCGGAATAACTGCTTTATCAACTATACTAATGTTCGTGGTTTTAAGCCCTCCTGTTACCTCTGTTTCTCCTATACGCTTCAGAAGGGACTCATAAATATCTTTATTTGTGGTAACCGCCCTTTTAAGCATATTGTATTCTATAGATTTTTCACCTGTCTCAAGCTCCTTTTCACGCTCAGTTTTAATCTTACCATCAACTGAATCTATCTCCGATCTAATTCCTATTATTTCCGGATGCTTGTCTTTATAATATTCCTTTTTTTCGGAAAGCTCTATTTCCAAATCCGCTTTTCTCTCTAAAAGTCGATCCATCATACCGGTATCGTCGCCTGTATCCATCAAAAGATTATTCTTTTTTCTATATTTTTGAAGTTTATACTCGGACTCTTCAAGCTTATCTTTTGCGTCTTTTATCTTATCCTGCAACCATTCTGACGCATGTCTTGAAGCATCAAACTTAACATCCAGCACATACGCAATATAGTTTTCGGCCCACATGTTCGCTATTTTTACTGCCAAATTCGGATCAACATCTTCTACCATGATATCCACAAGATGTGTACTCGGAATCGGTTTTATACTGATGCGAGATAATAGAGCATTAGATTTTTGCTGATTAGTTAAATCCTTTTCTATTTTTTTTCGTCCGGTCCACTCACTCCAGGGAATATAACCGCCAAGTTCCTTATTGACCCTTTCGGAAATAATTCTGCTTTTGAGAATTTTATACTGCGTCTGGTAATACTCTCTTCCAACATAAGGATCAGACTGTACCTCTTGCATATTAACGACCTTAGGAGCCGATTTTTGGATAAGCACCTTGGTTGATGCTTCATATACAGGTTCCATCATGAATGATCGGATAAGAGATAGCGTGCAAAGTATCACCGTTATAGAAACAATAAGCCATCGTTTCTCGTAAAGAATTCTTACATATTCTCGGATGTCAATTTCGGATTCTGAAAATGGATTTTGGATATGGTCATTCATAGTTTAGTTTTTGGTTGTTGGTTTTTAGTTTCTAGTTATTGGTTATTAGTTTTTAGTCTTCTATTAAAAGAAACTTTCCGCTACGGTAACGATGTCTCCGGCTTCAAGCTGAACATCTTCCTCTTGCTTGCCTCGGTTTATCACATCGTGGACTTTGACTTTGATGACTTTTTTAGTACCATCGTAATTCGTTCTTATTATCTTAACGTCATTCGTATAGGCTATCTTTGTAAACCCTCCGGCCTGTGATATAAGCTCAACAACCGAAAGATTCCCCCTAATGGGATAAGATCCCGGTTCCCTGATCTGTCCAAGAATAGATACGTTGCTGTACTCTTCAATAAAAACAGAAACCTGCGGGTTAACTATATAATCCCTCTTCAAAAGAATAGTGAGCTTGTTCTCAAGTTGAGCAATGGTAAGCCCCCCGACCTTGACTTCTCCAATCAGGGGAAAATTGATAACGCCTTTTGAGGATACCCTGACCTTATGATTCATGTTTTTGTCTCGTCCACAGTAAACATCTATCACAAGGACATTTTCCGAACCAATGCGATAATCACTTGATGCGGCAGTAGTTTGTTCTGAAAAACTGATCGCACTACTAGTGCTTGTTATTATGCTCAATAATAACAAAACGAATATGACTTTAGGCA
>CAYZXR010000120.1:0-2986 GCA_964482475.1 uncultured Planctomycetia bacterium
AGCCATTGTGAATAAACAACTTAGAGATATAGTTCGAGTCCGCCCTGGTTCACCACTAATAAAATGGGGATATGTACTTTTTGTACGTGTCCCCATTTTTACGTAGGATACGACACATACCCCCACGTCCTAAAGACTTACGTTACTATTCAACCCACCCGTCATTGCGAGGAGTGGCGAAGCCCCGACGCGGCAGTCCCATAACGCAACTAGCGTATCTCTTTATCTCTATAAGTGCCTTTATTTAACGTCCGCCATTTAATGCGACCATCCCGGCCTCCCGGTAAAACACACGGGATATACACTCAAGAAGCCCCTTAAACATGTAGACATTAAATGGATTTTGCGCTATTATTGGCAGGGTTTATCTCACTTTATCTCTGTATTTTTGGTAAAATAAAGTTGGAGGATTGATAAATAAATGAAAGTTGGTAGAAATGATTCGTGTCCCTGTGGCAGCGGGAAAAAATATAAGAAATGTTGTTATTTGAAACAGGAACCGGCTAGAATGGAAAGTGTACCACCTGAGGTAATTAAGATGTTTCAAGAAACGCAAAAACAAGATAATGATAGACTTAAGAAATACGGGGATGTAGTATCTGGGGACGGTTCTCGAATTGATTCCCGGTCCGGTACATTTCTAATCCCAGACCTGTCCCCAAAATTGATCCCAGGTCTGTCCCCTGCGGTGAGTGTTTTTTCTGAATTCCCGCAAGCACAAGAAGTAATGATATAATCATATGAATGAAATTCCGCATAATTCTGGTGTCGAATGAGGTGTGAAAAGAATGCATCTGAAAGAGGGAATATTCTGGAAAAGGAGACAAGCTAAATACGATGGATAATATGGACATACACAAGCCACTACGTGAATATTGGGGATATGATTCTTTTATGCCGTTTCAGGAGGATAGCATAAAGGCGGTATTGGATGGGCAGGACAGTTTGACCGTGCTGCCTACGGGTGGTGGAAAATCATTGTGCTATCAGTTGCCAGTGCTGATAAAACAAGGCATGGCGGTTGTTGTGTCACCTTTAATATCTTTAATGAAGGACCAAGTTGATAGCCTTAAAGAGATGGGGATATCAGCAGACGTTTGGAATTCAAGTCTTACTCTTGAAGAGAAACGTTCTGTTGAAAAAAGAATACGAGAAGGCAGTATAAAAATATTGTATTTGGCGCCGGAAGGTTTACGCAATGAGTATACAAAGAATATGTTGAGTTCCGCGAATATATCATTCTTTGTGATCGATGAAGCACATTGTGTGAGCCATTGGGGTCATGATTTTAGGCCGGAGTACAGATCAGAATTAGAACAGTTGAAAACAATATTTCCTGGTTGCAGTATTCATGCTTTTACGGCTACCGCTACAAAAGTTGTACAAAGTGACATTGTAAAACATTTGCATTTTGATAATCCAGTTGTATTTGAGGGTTATATGGATAGGCCTAACCTTACGTATCGTGTAAGTCTGAACGAAGGTAAGATGGTCGCAGGAATTAAGCGTATATTGAAACAACACGAAGGCCAGCCGGGTATTATATATTGCTGGAGGAAAAAGGATGTTGATAATTACTCTGAAAAATTAACGGAACTTGGATTCGATAATTTAAGATATCACGGTGATCTTTCTGATGAGGAACGAAAAAGTAATCAGATGAATTTTAAAACGGAAAAGACCAATCTGATGGTCGCGACCATCGCGTTTGGCATGGGAATCGACAGATCAAATATCAGATTCATAATACACACCAATATGCCCAAAAGCACTGAAGCGTATTATCAGGAAGTTGGACGTGCGGGAAGGGATAATTTGCCTTCATCCTGTTATATGTTCTATTCCGCGAAGGACTATCGCGACCATATTTACTGGATAGAGCAGGACGGAAAGAGGGGGGAAGGAAGCAAAGACAAACTTCATAAGATGTATAATTATTGTGCAGTACCCGGGTGCAGACATAAAGCGTTAGTCGAATATTTTGGACAAAAGTATAAAGGCGATGGGTGCGGGGCATGTGATTATTGTCTGAGTGAGATAGATATGCTTGAAGATACTGCCGGTGTTGCTAAAATAATAATCAAATGTGTGATAGGGGTCAGAAGGTTTGGCGGTGGACATGTTGCCGATGTGCTGTATGGTAAAGAAACTGACAAGGTTAGGCAGTGCCATCATCAGGCGTTGGAGGTATTTGGCGCTATGCGTGAAGCTTCCTCGATAAAGTATATCCGAAACATAATTGAACAGATGGTAGGTCAGGGGATATTGAGCAGAGAGTTGGAATATCAAACGTTAATGGTTACGCAAAAAGGCAAAGATATTCTTGAGGGGTATGTAGTTCCGGTTTTGGCAAAACCGCCGGTGATAGTTCGAACAAAAAGAATAATGAAAGAACGCAAGCGTAGAATGGGTGAAGAAACGGGCGATTATGACACAGTATTGTTTGAAAAATTGAGGCAAAAACGCGCAGAAATAGCGCAAGGGTCCGGTAAACCCGCATATGTTATCTTTCACGATCGGGCGTTAAGGGAAATGGCGAAGTATAAGCCGTTGACAGAGGAAGAGTTTCTGCGCCTTAATGGTGTTGGCGAAGCAAAATTGAAAAAATACGGAGAAATTTTTCTGAGCATTATTAAGGAGTATAAGTAACCCTGGGGATACGATTCTTAATGATTCTTTAAACAAGCGTGATATTTTAAGACAAAAGAAACAATAAACATGGCTAACATGCGAACATACATATCTGGATGCAAAACTGACGGGGAAAAAGTGTTTTACACTTTTTGTAAGGAGAAGCTCTCCCAAGATTATATCGTATGGTCCAATATTGAGCTGGTTGTGACGGAATCCGGCGGGGCGGTGGAACATGAGATTGATGCGGCTGTTTATAGCGATGAATTAGGGCTGATATTGTTTGAGATCAAGGATTGGAGGGTCGGGCAAATAGAGGGGATATCAAATCAGTTTGTATGCATGGAAGGCGGCA
>CAYZXR010000121.1:0-2971 GCA_964482475.1 uncultured Planctomycetia bacterium
CGTTACTTATTCTGGTATGGGGTATTTCGCGTCTTCTTCAGCTTAAACCTAGAAAGATATTCTTCAAAATATTCGGGACAATTTTTCTTGTTACTGCTGTCAGTGCCAGCTTGAGCATGATAAATTACTCTGGCAGAACAGCGGCATTTTTTCGTGGCGGGCTGGTAGGGTCTATGGTATCTGAATTTCTTTTGAAATATCTTGGCACTAGCGGTGCGATCGTATTTGTTTCCGCAACTATAATATTATCTGTGTTAATAGCTACAGAGTTTCTAATTCTTCCTGTTGTTGCGGGGGTTTTACGAAAAATAGCGTGTATTCCAGGGCATATTGTTTCCCGTATATCTCTTCGATCCCAGACTTTAAGAGGTAGGGAAGTTTCAGGTGCAAGTAAGTTGAAGGAAGCTAAAGAGGAAATAGCTCGGAAGCTTGATCTTGTAAGAAAACAGGTGGAAGAATCCCGCAGAGCTACAAAGAGTAAAAAGGAAGCACGCCAAGCGGCTTCACGTAACGATTCCTCATCTGAACCAAAAGTGGTTTCTATTGAGGCCACCCGAAAGGCACCTGTAAAGGCCGCGAGAGTAACCTCTGTTTCAAACGTATCTGATGGAGGAAAAGTATTATATAAATTACCGGGGCTTGATCTTTTAAAAGATAGAAAAACAGGTGGAGAGACGGCTCGAGAAGAAGATCTCAAGATAAAAGCAGCGCTTTTAGAGAAGACACTCCTTGAGTTTGGTGTGGCTGCCAACGTTGTAAAGATAAATAGAGGACCGGTTATAACGATGTATGAGCTTGAACCGGCTATGGGAACTAAGGTAAACAGGATAACATCTCTTGGAGACAATATATCGCTTGCCATGAAGTCGGCAAATATCAGAATAGTAGCACCTTTACCCGGTAAGGGAACAATAGGCATTGAAGTTCCTAATGATAAAAGTGAGATTGTGCGTTTGAAAGATATTCTTGGGTCGGAGGAATATTGCGATGAAAAATCCCCACTTAAAATGGCGCTGGGTAAAGATCTTTCAGGTGTTCCGATGGTAGTTGATTTAGCCGCGATGCCGCATCTTTTAATAGCCGGGGCTACAGGTTCCGGAAAGACAGTTTGCATTAACTGTGTAATATGCAGTATGCTTTTAAACGCGTCACCGGAAGAATTAAAGTTCATCATGGTTGATCCAAAAAGAGTTGAGCTTATGATGTTTGAGGGAATACCACACTTGATAGCTCCCATTGTGACAGTTCCAAAGAAGGTTGGGGCTGTTCTTGCGTGGCTTATAAAGGAAATGGAACGTCGTTATGATATGTTTGCCGAAAAAGGTGTTCGAAATATTTCGTTGTACAAGGAGAGATCAAAAGAGGATTGGGAAAACCTCCCATACATAGTTGTTGTAATAGATGAGTTGGCGGATCTGATGGCAGTTTCTCAACAGGATATTGAAGGCGCCATTATGCGCCTGGCGCAACTTTCCCGAGCTGCGGGTATTCATATGATACTTGCTACGCAGAGACCCTCAGTTAACGTCATTACTGGTGTTATTAAGGCAAACTTCCCGGCAAGACTATCCTTTAAAGTAGCGTCCAAGGTGGATTCAAGAACGGTTCTTGACGCTAACGGTGCCGAGAAGTTACTTGGTAAAGGTGACATGCTTCTCATGGAGCCCGGAAGAGGCAATCTTGTTCGGGGTCAATGCAGTCTGGTGGAAGATTCGGAAATACGTGATTTAGTCAAGTTCATTAAAGAGCAGGCTGGATCTCAATATATAGAAGAAGTGGTTAAGGAGCAGGCAAGTACCCAGGCGGGGGTTCGCCAGGAGAAGGACGATTTATACGAAGAAGCCGTTAAGGTGGTTTTACAGACAAAACAGGCTTCAGTATCCATGGTACAGAGAAGGCTACGTGTGGGCTATACGAGGGCCGCCCGGATGGTGGATATCATGGAAGCGGATGGTATAGTGGGACCGTACAATGGATCGAAGGCACGAGTGATTTTGATTGAAAGTATAGACGAATTAGATAATGTGTAGAGTTTGGGGGGATGATGACATCCAGAGAGTTAGGTGACATTTTTAGAGACGCACGTGAAAAACGCGGTATGACAATTGAAGATGTCAGTCAATCTACTTGTATTCATCTTGCCGTGATCAGGGATATAGAGAATGGTGTTTTTGATAGACTAGGTCCTATATACACAAAAAGTTTCGTAAAGAAATACGCGGTGTTTCTTGAACTGGATCTGGCGGATATATTAAGTAAGTATGACGCCGTCATGAAACCTGAGGAAGAACCTAAAAAAGTGGACGCGATTGAGCGGCCTGTTATCGAAAAACTTGTCGAAGAGAAAACCCTTTTCAGGAAGCCTTCAAAAGAGACGCCAAGTTCGTCTGCCAGAGATACACATGAAAACAGATCACGTTTGATCATGATTTTTACAATAGCCATTGGAACAATATTATTTATTTTGATGTTTACGTTCAGCATACGATTTAAGATGGCTGGTGTCAGGGGGAGTTCAAGTAAACACGTTGAAGTCGCGTCGAAGATGATTGTGCGACAAGACAAAAACGTGTCTCGGAAAAAAGAAGAGAAGAAAATATCTCGAGGAACGGTGATAACTCCCAAAGTAGATCCTGCTCCAATCTTGAAACCTGCTCCAGAATCTCAACCTGTCAAGGTGGAGAAGAAAGAGGAATCAGTTCTTCCTTTTGGATTGGGTAGGTCTAAGGAGAGCGTGGATAATAAACAACTGATTTTGACGCTCAAGGCTCGTGGTTTAGTGTGGATACAGGTGTTTAAGGGCGATCGTACCGTGTTTGTGGGAACCCTGAAAGCTGGGGAATCAAGGACGTTGAATGCAGATAATGATCTTACGGTTTGGACTGGCAAAGGTGAGAACCTCGATTTTAATATAAATGGTCGGGATCTCGGAAAAGCCGCGGATGGAGTAGTAAGGGATATTGAAGTCTCT
>CAYZXR010000122.1:0-2950 GCA_964482475.1 uncultured Planctomycetia bacterium
AAATAAAAATGAATCGGATTTGCTGAAAATTGTTATCAATAATCTCAGGACGGAAAAAATAGTAGAATGGGGTGATTCGTGGGATTATTCATGGGATTATTCGGAAGTTATAAGGCTTGCTGATAATCCAGCAGAGTTACGTGAGCTCATCGACGAAGCCCTCAAGAAGCAAATGGCAGCTAAAGTCGCAGAAGTTAAGGAAAGCAGGGAACCTTGGGCTGAAAAAACAAAACCCCATCCTTTCAACGCAAATGAGAGTTTAAGGGCGGTGATCTGGATTGCAATGATCGCTGGTCTAAATAGCATTTTGCTGCCGACACTTATGCATACTGATACAGTGGTAATGCTCGGTACTGGGATGTTTGTATTCGGAAATAAACAGAAAACCTATGCTTTATTTTCTAAGGTTTTTACATTTTTTCTAACGATTTTCTCTCCGGTAAGACGGAACATTTGGCTTGCGGGGAGTAAGAACGTCTATTTGCGCCGATGGGGTGTCGAGGTCTTGGGTGAGTCAAGTGATGAGAGGGCTGTCGCTGCGCTAATTAGGGCATTGAAAGATGAGGATGATTTAGTTAAAGAGAAGGCCGTTTTTTCGTTGCTAAGGATTGGTGAGCTTGCATTTAATGCATTGGCGAAAGAAATAGAGACAGAGGGGGAATATGAGGGGAGTAACGCGGAGGTTTTTTGTTCTACTTTGAGTAAGGGGGATGTTTGGAAGCAAGAACAGGTCTGGGGCACGATGAAGGAGATCGGTAAACCTGCGGTACCCATCCTGATGAAACTTTTGAGAGATTCCAAAGATTCTATTTTAGTTAGAGCAAATGCCGCTTACTTATTGGGAAAGATCGGAGATGAGAGAGCGGTACCAGCGCTGATAGAAGCACTGGGTGATGAAGCTCCACGGGTTCAGCACGAAGCCTATATTGCGCTTAAAGAAGGTATCGGCAAGCGCGCTATCCCCTTGCTAAAAAAAGAGTTAGAAAATAAGGATAGTCTGATCAGTGGAGAAATCTCTAAGATTTTGAGAGAAATGGGCGAAACAACTGTCAAAGGTTTGAAAGTAGAAGAAATTCCGACAATTGAATATGGGCAGGAAACTTTTGTTCAGCCTGATATGTTTGAGGATGTTAATAAAAATGGGAATGGTGAAACTCCGACAGTTGAATACGGGCAGGAGAAGCTCATTCAGCCAGACATGATTAAGGAAGCTAAAACTCAAGACGAAATAGAAAAACTTTTTGATGTTATTGAAGAATGTTTTACCAACAGAAGAGACAAAAGAATAGCGGATGGTAATGACCTTATTGGAAGGCTCAACTATATTAGTTTTTATAAAGAAGATGCTCCAATAAAAACAGAGAAAATAAAAGCTGACATGCTGACGGCTGAGATACGGGAGCGTTTAGAAAAAGTTGTACTGCAGGCGGAAAGTGAGAAGTATGGGAAGCATGAGGACATATCCGCACTTGCGGAAAAGATCAAGAAGGAACTTGATCAGCTTGAAGCGGATAGTGTAGTGAGTTCTTCTATAATTCTTGCACGTGAGGCTTTGAACAAGAAAACAGTAGTTGCACCTGGGGAACGGAAACAGGTGATAGCGCTTGAGATAATGCATTGGATCCCCGGGTATTGGGAAAAAGCTTTAGGGAATGGTAAAACCGGGGAACATGACGTGATGAATACGTTTATCCAGGAAATAATAGCTTTAGGAGTTGAAAATGTTGAAATAGTTTTCAGACAAGAAGGAGAAAGTCTCGAATCATGGTCCAAAAGGATCGTGAAGGCGTCGGGAGATCAGAAGGCTGATCTATCTAATGTTCTAGTTTTTGGGTCTCAAAAAGCAACAGAATATTTTGATATATGTAAGATGACAGGATTTAAGGACTCAAAGAGGGCGTTTCTAGCGGGTATAGACCAAGAGAGGCTTAAAGAAATGAGTGAATGCTACAAGGAAAACAAAGCTTCTGATGAGCTTCTAGTTATAGAGATGACTAAAATGTTGTCAATCGCGCTTGAGTTGGCAACCGGAAAAATTGCTCCTGATATGGACATTATTAAAAAAGGTTCTTATAACTCACGTTTGCGTAAAGTTATGTTTTTACCGCGAATGGACGTAATGGAATACACTGAATTGAAGCAACATTACAAGGCAAAACGGAAGGCGCTGATAGCGGCATAATGAGTGACAATACCATGGTGTTAACTATCAAAAAGTAAGCAACTTTATTTTGACTTTGTGACTAAAATAAGCTATAATCTATACAGATTGGTAAACCATTCAAAAAGTAAGAAATCATATTTTGTGGTATTTTAGGTGCCTTTTAATGATTTTTAAGAAACAGCACTATAATAATTGGAAGGAGTGAGATGTCTAATAAAATCAAAAAATCTCTGTTTTTCAAATCCGTAAGTCTTTTTCTTATCTTGAGTTTTTCATTCTATAACGTCAGTTTTGCTTCGATAGCAAAAGACGATATGGCGGCCGCGAAGATCTCACTTGATGCTTCGCCGTTAATGGTGGAAGACATCGGGATAGCCATTGATTGCGGTACCATAAAGTCATTGCACCAGGCTTCCGGGAATAAAGTTATCATCCATATTCAGGATGCTCATTGTAACTATGAAGCTCAGCAGAATATTAATCGTATACTGGAACAGCTTTCAAGTGAATGTGGTGTGAATATGATCTCTGTTGAAGGCGCGGAAGGTATTGTGGATACATCCTGGTTCAGGGCTTTTCCGGATGCCGAGATACGTAAAGAAGTGGCGACGTATTTCATGAAAAAGGGGGAGATCACAGGTGCTGAATTTTTCTCCATTATTTCGGATGATTTTACCGGAACTATTTTTGGTGCGGAAGACAGAGAAGCATATATAAAGAACTTGAAAGCGTTCACGACTACTTATCCGTACAAGCCGATGATAGAAAACTTTTTTCAGGATACTC
>CAYZXR010000123.1:0-2922 GCA_964482475.1 uncultured Planctomycetia bacterium
CTTCCAGCGCATGCAGGCAAGACGCTTGCTCCGTATCTGGATAAACTGCTTAAAATATTCATGAATGATATTATATCCATAATTGCGTATGGTAGCGTTACCGGAGCGGGGTACGATCCAAAAAGATCAGATATAAATGTCGCTGTTATTCTAAAAAACACTTCCTGTCGGGAATTGAAGCCGGCACTTAAAATACTAAGATCTGGCTTAAAGAAAAAAGTAACAGTCCCTCTTTTTTTGACGCGAAAGTATATTGATATGTCGATGGATACCTTTCCTATAGAATTTCTGGAAATGAAAGATACAAAACTAGTCCTTTTCGGTGAAGATGTTCTCGATACGATCAACGCTGTTGATGAAGATATAAGAAGGGAATGTGAATATCAGATCAAAGGTAAACTTCTTACATTACGTCAAGCCTATCTTGAACAAGCATTAAAACCAAAGGCTTTGGAACGGCTAATCAAAGAGGCATTGAGGGCGTTATTTCCCGTATTCCGTGGCGTTCTCAGGATTAAAAGTAAAAAATCACCATCTTTTGATAAAACAGAAACCTTGTGCGAACTTTCGGAAGAGTTTGGTATTGATATTGCTCCGTTCATGGAAGTGATCCGGGATGAGCGTACGGATGGACGCATAGGGACACATTCCGCGGAGATGTTTATAGATACGTTTGTAACGCAACTAGAGCGTTTGTCTGAAGCTGTAGACAAGATGTAAGGTTATACGAAATGAAAAAAGTAACAACAATTATTCTCAGTGTGATAATTTTCTCCTTCGCGGTAGGTGTATGTTCGGGGGCTGATGTTAAACTTCCCGCAGCTAGAGGGTTTGTTAATGACTATGCGCGGGTGATTCCTGCGAATTCCGATTCAGCATTAGAAAGCATACTTGCGTTTATTGAACAGAAGACTTCCGCTGAAGTAGTAGTTGTCACCGTTGATACGACGTCACCACTTACTGTAGAACAGTATGCAGAGGCGCTATTTCAAAAATGGGGCATAGGTAAGAAGGGTGTTGATAATGGTATTTTGATACTTGTCGCTACACGCGACAGAAAAGTGCGCATAGAAGTAGGGTACGGGCTTGAAGGAACTGTAACTGATCTCAAAAGTCAACTTATCATTAATGAACAAATGCTACCTAACTTTAAGAGTGGTAATTATGCCGGGGGTATATACGCGGCAATTGCGACCATTACTGAATTACTGGAGACTGAATATGGTGTCAAGGTCGACCTGGAAAGTGCCGGTGCCGCGATTCCGGCACATCGACGCACTCAAGGTTCGCGTAGATCACCGTTATTGACATTGCTGATTTTCATAATTATATTCGGTTTTAGATTTGGAACGATGTTTTTTCTTGTGAGCCGCAGAGGTAGTTATTGGTCCGGGGGGTCAGGCGGTTCATTTGGTGGAGGTTTTGGTGGTTTTGGTGGAGGTTTTTCAGGCGGCGGCGGTGCGTCTGGTGGATGGTAAATAGAGTAGGGGCACATTGCAATGTGCCCCTACGTAATACGATAAAGAAGGGGGTTCAATATGAAGGCTTTATGGATAACTTTAGGTGCTATTGTAGTTATGGTACTCATGATCGGGGGATGGTTGATCAGCGGTCTAAATCACGCGGTGCGCTTGGATGAAGCGGTGAATTCCGCATGGGCGCAGGTCGATAATCAATTGCAACGGAGAAATGATCTTATCCCGAATCTTGTTAATACAGTAAAGGGATATGCTCAACAGGAAAAAGATGTTTTTATAAAGGTTACGGAGCTTAGAAGTCAGTGGGGTAAGGCAAATACTCAGGCCGAGAAAATGGATAATGCTAATCAAATGTCTGGGGCGCTCGGTAGGCTTCTTCTTGTCGCGGAAAATTATCCACAACTTAAATCTAACCAGAATTTCTTAGCCTTGCAGAGCCAGCTTGAAGGTACAGAGAATAGAATAGCGGTTGAAAGAATGAGATATAACCGCGCGGTGAAAGTTTTTAATTCATACAGGCGTACGGTTTTTGGTTCAATATTTACGTCAATGCGTGGATTGACAGAACCGCGGGAATACTTTGAAGTAGATGATTCGGCGAAAGCAGTACCCGTAGTTAAGTTTTAAGGTGATAAAATGGATAGAAAAACAGTCGCGATAATACTTGCCGGCGGAGAGGGTCTGCGTATGGGCGCGGACACGCCTAAACAATTTCTACCGCTTTCCGGCAGACCCGTCGTTGCTCATAGTCTCGCGGCTTTCGCTGAAAGCGATCGCGTAACAGACATAGTTTTAGTCTGTCATGCGGATTACATAGATCGATTAAATGAGATTATATTGCAGTACGGCATAGAGAAAGTACGTCTTGTGGTTGCGGGGGGCAAAACGCGTCAAGAATCTTCTTTTATAGGCGTAAAAAATTGTCCCGCAGGAACAGAATATGTTTTAATACATGACGCTGTTAGACCGTTAGTTGAAGCAGGCACAATTGAAAAAACGTTAGACGCGGCCATCCTTAGAGAAGCGGTGACTTCCGCGATTATGGCCACGGATACGATTGTTGAAGTAAATGACGGGTTAATAACTGGTATTCCTTCGCGGGATACTATGATGAGAGTCCAGACACCACAGGGATTTAAGTATACTCTTATTCTGGAAGCGCACGAGAGGGCCCTGAAAGAAGGCATTGCTGACACTACGGACGATTGTGGTCTAGTGTCGGCTATGGGGAAGCCTGTAGCGGTGGTAATGGGCTCAATGTGCAATATGAAACTTACGAACCAGGCCGATATGATATTCGCGGAAGAGCTATTCCGTAACGAAAACCGGAAATGAGCTTGGAAACAGGCTGGAGGTAAATGAAAAAATCGGTGGTAGCAATTCTCGTAATTCTTGTAGTAGTCTCGTTCGTAGGACGTGTTAACAGTTTTCGGGACAGAAAACT
>CAYZXR010000124.1:0-2906 GCA_964482475.1 uncultured Planctomycetia bacterium
CCTGAATAGCATATGATTTTTCAACTCCATCAAATGAATTCGCTATTGCCTCAAGGTCCCCTAGTCTCTTCACATAAGATTCAAGTGATTCACGTCTAGCCCCAGGACGACTTGCGCTTACCGCATCCGCGGCCTGTATCAAAACGGCCAGAAGTGTTCTAGGTTCAATATCTCCGTGATGAGCCTCTATCGCATGAACTACTATTTCCGGTTCACCGAATTTTTTAGCAAGTTCTGCTCCAAGTTTCGAATGGGTGCCTTCCATTTCATGCGAAACAGCCTTACCAATATCATGCAAAAGACCGATACGTTTAGCAAGCCTGACATCCAACCTTAACTCCCCGGCCATAGTTGCCATAAGCATGGCGGTTTCTTTAGAATGCTGCAAAACATTTTGTCCATAACTCGTACGAAATTTCAACCGACCCAACAATTTTACTATTTCCGCGTGCACGCCATGTATACCCATATCAAGAAGTGTGTTTTCCCCTTCTTCTTTTATAAGAGACTCCATCTCTTTTTTAACCTTGGCAACCACTTCTTCAATGCGCCCGGGATGTATCCTGCCGTCTTCCAAAAGACGCTCTAAAGATCTCTTCGCTATCTCTCGTCTGAATTTATCAAATCCTGATATAATAACCGCTTCCGGGGTATCGTCAATAATCACATCTACACCAGTTGCCATCTCTAGCGCTCGTATGTTTCTTCCCTCACGACCGATGATCCGGCCCTTCATCTCTTCTGATGGAAGATTAACAACGCTTACCGTTGTGTCAACCGTATGATCAGCAGCACATTTTTGAATAGCAAGCCCAATGATTTTCCGGGCTTCCTTGTCCGCCTTGTCACGAGTTTCTTCCTGCATCTTTTTTATTGTGTAAGCAGCGTCCGTCCTTGCATCATCTTTCATCTTATCAATAAGCATGGTCTTTGCCTGATCCTTACTCATACCAGATATCTGTTCAAGTCTCACCTTTTCGTCCTGTATCAACTTATCAAGATCCGCTTTTTTAAGATTTATTTCTTCTCCCTGCTTACGTACACCATCTTCGGCTTTCTTGACCTCCTGTCCTTTCTGTTCAATAAGCTCGACCTTTCTATCTAGATTCTCTTCCTTTTGCATCAGACGCCTTTCCATAGCCTGTACTTCTTTTTTACGCGCCTTTGTTTCTTCCTCAAACTCTGTCCTCATCTTTAAAAGCATATCCTTAGCCTGCAAAGCAGCTTCTCGATTTCTCCTTTCAGCTTCGGCTTTTGAATGCGTTATGATGGTTTTTGCCTTATCCTCAGCCCTCTTAATCTTCATACCGGCCGTATATTTTCTCAGTACATACCCCAAAACCAGCAAAAATATACTACCTAAAACAATAAAACCAGCATCAGTAATGCTTAAAAACTCCTTCATACCTACCTCCTTATCTATTTTAAATAGGCCGTACCAGCGAATAATAAACGCAGGTCGAACCTGACATAATGCCAATTCTACTTACACTTCTACCTACTCCAGAAACCCCGTACCAGCTCCGCTTCGCGGCACGCTACAAGGTTAATTCGCACAAGGACTTGATGTCGCTACGCTCCATAAGTCCTGTTCTCATTAATAATATGTTTTTACAATGGTCAGTTAGTGATAACCGTAGAAACCGGTATATCATGGGGATCCGAGGGAAGTACGTCCACTATCTGAAAATGAAACGCTAACCCAACAGTTTTTGTCCGAGATAATCTTTTGTCGGCGAGAAAACGATCATAATATCCTTTACCCCTGCCAAGCCTCATATTATGTCTGTCATATGCTATCGCCGGTACTATAATAAGGTCTATCTCCTCAA
The DNA here is from genome assembly GCA_964482475.1 of uncultured Planctomycetia bacterium. Lineage (GTDB taxonomy): Bacteria > Omnitrophota > Gorgyraeia > Tantalellales > Tantalellaceae > JAHJBY01. The sequence continues at coordinate 1,833 of CAYZXR010000124.1, forward strand.
CTGTCGTTTGTTTCTCAAGCCCGTCTCGTGGTTCATAAATTCCAAAAGGGCCTTCTATCAGATCTTCTATCGATGTAAGCTCTGAAGCTATTATCTCTTGGCGCTCTCGATCGATAACCGGGACTACTAACCTTTTGCCGCTTTCCAGCACTTTTCTGTTCAAATAAGTCGTCTCTACCTCTGTATCAGTAGATATATAACTCATTACAGTCCTTGCGGATATAAATTCCTTGCTGGAAATAAGCTTTTCTTGGATCCTGCGGCTCGCTTCATCTCTTAATGAACGAGTTTGCTCCCGCAACTGTCCTTTTATTTCATTCCTAAATGTATTTTTGAGTATTTTCTCACTACTCGACTGCATATATTATACCTCATGAGCGTTTTGACGCCAAATAGTATTTACTAAGATACTGTTTCTACACCCTTTATCTCAGGAACTTCATCTTTTATTGCCTGTCCTACAACACTCTTCACCGTCATTTGGCTCATAGGACACCCACGACAGGCCCCTTGAAGCTTAACTTTCACTATTCCCTCTTCAATTGCTACAAATTCTATGTCTCCACCGTCCCTCTGTAATACCGGACGGATCTTCTCAATAGCTGATTTTACCCTTTCTTCCATTCTTGCCCCCTATTTTACAACGATCTCTTATTGAAATACTCATCTTCAGAAGTTATATGTTAGTATATTAGCCTGAAAAAGTCAAACCTTACGAAAAAAACATCATCCCGATCGAGCGAACAACATGAACAAGACCCAGGATCGGTCTATCAACCGTCCGAAATGACGTCTGAATCGTCCTATCGGCAATCCTCCATGACGTTTTTTATTGTCTTAGGCAGATCTTCGGCAGGAATTCCGGCTTATTCTTCATATAGCGGCCTATCAGACCATATACACTTACTGTGGTCAGAACAGCGATCGCAAAACTCCAAAGTGGATTGCCCAAAATGGCATATACAACCAAAATTAGAGAAACAAATACAACAAGCGGCACCCCATATAACAGAAGATACACCTTTAGCATCGCCGGAGCATCTACGTTAACCGTCACTGGCGTTCCTTCCTGAA
>CAYZXR010000125.1:0-1302 GCA_964482475.1 uncultured Planctomycetia bacterium
TGGGATATTCCCAACATATCAGATACGACGGTTGGGCAGGTTGCACATCCGGTTGATAACAGGCAAAACGCGGAGAAAAGCACTAAGAATATTGATGTAGATAAGGTTGTTTTTATTGAAACAATGTTTGAGTTACACATGACGAGAATATAGCATATTTATCCGCATAGGGTCAAGGAGTTTAGTCAATAGGGGATAGGGAATAGTGAATGATGAATGGTGGATAAAGGGCGGACACACAGGTCCGCCCGTACGTGTGCAGGTAGGGGCACACCTATGTGTGTGCCCTGGAATATGCAGGGGCGGGTTCTAAACCCGCCCTTGATGACTGTTGATGAAACGTTTGACACGTTTTCGTTTGTATTATAGTATATAGAGTCTCGTGCGACTTGGAATAATGGTGATTCAGTCGGTCGAGGGGAGAAAAGGGCAAAATAATTTGTTTTGCCTCGCACAGAGTTTAACAAAATAGGATGATTTTATGGAAGATCGTATCAAAGACATACTGCTGCCGAAATGCGGCAAAGAGAACTATGAAAAGCTCATGGATCTTAACAATTCTAAACTTAACGAATTTGTGGCTAAATATGTGGAATTATGTGATCCCGCATCAGTATTTGTGCGTACTGATTCCGAAAAAGACGCCGAATATATCAGAAGTAAAGCTGTTGCAAGTGGAGAAGAACAGCTTCTGGCGATTAACGGGCATACAGCACATTTTGATGGTTATTTTGATCAAGCCAGGGATAAGGCGCACACGAAATATCTTTTGCGTCCTGATCAGGGTTTGGGATCGGATATAAGTTCAGTGGATAGAGATGAGGGATTGGAAGAGGCGCACGCTATTTTGAAAGGCATTATGGCAGGAAAAGAGATGTATGTGGCTTTTTTCTGTTTAGGACCCACTAACTCTGAATTTTCTATTTCTGCCGTCCAAATAACAGATTCTAGCTATGTAGCTCATTCAGAGGATATCTTGTATCGTAGTGGATATGAAGAATTCAAAAGATCCGGTGTGTCCGGAAAGTTTTTCAGATTTGTACACAGTGCCGGTGTGTTGGAGAATGGTGTCAGCTGTAATGTCGAAAAGCGCAGAGTGTATATAGACCTTGAAGAAGAGATAGTATTTAGTACAAATACTCAGTACGCGGGTAATACCGTAGGGTTGAAAAAACTGTCGATGCGGTTGGCCATAAAGAGAGCGTCGGAGGAAGGCTGGCTGACGGAGCATATGTTTGTCATGGGTGTCCATGGTCCGGATAACAAGCGGTTGACTTATTTTACCGGTTCTTTCCCGAGTGC
>CAYZXR010000125.1:1402-2827 GCA_964482475.1 uncultured Planctomycetia bacterium
TCTTTTGATTGGGCACATGGCATATTGACGCAAGCCGCTACTATTGAATCTGAGACAACGGCGGCAACTTTGGGAAAAGAAGGCGTCAGAGTATTCAATCTTATGGCTAATCTTGATTTTCTTTCAATACCTATCGGAAGATACATACAAAATAATCTCGACATAGTTGAGGGCATGGAAATACCGCCATCAATATTCCATGTAAATTATTTCTTGCGCGGAAAAGATGGAAAATATCTTAACGGTATAAAAGATAAGCATGTATGGGTTAAATGGATGGAAAGGCGTGTTCATGGCGAGGTGGAAGCAATAACGTCACCTACAGGGTATTTCCCAAAATATGAAGATCTTGTTCCGATATTCAAAGAGGTTCTGGGAAAAGATTATGCCAGGGACGAATACGAGGAACAGTTCACGTTGCGTATTCCTGAGCGTATAGCAAAAAAAGAAAGGATCAAAGAAATATACCACACGAAAGTATTCGATACTCCGCATATTTTGTTAAAAACTCTTGATGATCAGATATTGCGGCTTGAAGAGTGTCGAAAGAAATATGGTGACTATGTTTCACCGTTCGTGCTGGAAAAAGACGAGTAGCTTATAGTAGGGGCACATTGCAATGTGCCCCTACGTACACAAAGGAGTTATCATGTGTAAAGAATTATTAAATCTGGATCTATCTATACCGTTGTTCAGGCAGGGGAAAGTGCGAAACGTTTATGACCTTGGAGATAAGTTGCTTTTTGTGGCGACAGACAGAATTTCCGCTTTTGATGTCATAATGGCAAACGGAATTCCCGAAAAAGGTAAAGTTCTGAACATGATCTCTGTTTTTTGGTTTGATCTCACGAAAGATATCACACCAAACCATGTGATAACTGCCGACATAGACGAGATAATAAGTGTTGAACCAAGTTTGGTGGGATATCGCGATGTGTTGGATGGCAGAAGCATGCTTGTCAAAAAAGCGGAACCAATACTTGTTGAATGTATAGTTAGAGGGTATATTTCCGGTTCCGGATGGAAGGATTATCAAAAAACCGGCAAGGTATGCGGTATTGAGCTTCCTGAAGGATTAAAGGAATCGGATAAACTAGATGACCCTATTTTTACTCCTTCGACCAAGGCTGATTCAGGACATGATGAAAACATTTCACAGGCGGAAGCGATCGACATAGTAGGGGCCGAGGTTTTTGAACAGATCAAAGAAAAAGCTATCGCATTATATAAAACGGCACGCGATTATGCCGCCTCCCGCGGAATAATCATGGCGGACACGAAATTTGAGTTTGGAAAGGTAGGCGATGAGATAATACTGATGGATGAAGTTCTCACGCCGGATTCCTCGCGTTTCTGGCCGATGGCGGAATACGCGCCCGGAGGGCCACAGAAAAGTTTCGACAAACAATTTGTGCGAGATTACCT
>CAYZXR010000126.1:0-2776 GCA_964482475.1 uncultured Planctomycetia bacterium
GGAATAATCCCGGGACAAGACAAAACCCGTGCGAATCCTTTTGTGGATATAGTATTGCCTACCGACATGGGGTTTTCGAGAAACACCCTAGTTGTCGGTACTGCCGATCTAGTTGTGGCATTGCCGGGGGAGTACGGGACGCTTTCTGAAATAAGTTTTGCGTTGATAGATAAGAAACCTGTCTACGGGTTTAATACATGGGCGATTGACGGAGTAATGGAGCTCAAGGACGTAGATGAATTGAAGGATGTAATTGCGCGTGAAATGACAGACAAAATCGTGGATTGTGAATCGTGAATCAGTGGGGGCGAAATTTTTTCGCCCCCACTGATTTCTAGCAATCATAAACCAAAAACTAACAACTATCTTGACCCTTGACCCTTGTTTTGCTAAAGTATCCTCATGATTAAAACACTTAAAAAAGATATAGACTGTGAAATAAGGGCTTTTTTGGCCGATGTGAAGAAGGACCTTAAGTTACATACGATCTCACCGCTTCTTTTTGAGGGTGTGAAGGATTTTGTGGAACGCCCCGGGAAACGCATTCGTCCGATATTGTTCATCCTGGCGTATCTTGGATATACAAGGAGGGGTAGAATTCCCCGAAAAAAGCTATTGAGGTCGTCGCTTTCACTGGAACTTTTGCATGATTTTCTGCTTATTCATGACGATGTTATTGATAAATCTGATATGAGGCGTGGTAAGCCTTCCTTACACCGAATATTCAACAGCAAATTGAAGGTTTCTCCCCATGATGACGCGGGATCTGATCTTAGCATAGTGGCAGGGGATGTAATATTTGCTCTTGCGGTTGAATCCTTTCTGTCTTTCGACGAAGATCCTAAGAGAAAAGAGAAAGCCCTGGGGGAGTTTCTCCGAATGGCAACTTTTACCGGAACCGGTGAATTTATAGACATAACAGCCGGTATGAAAAGTATAGACAAAGTTTCAAGAAAAGAGATCTTTGATATTTACACGCTTAAGACTGCTAAATATACATTTGAGGGTCCCATGAGGATCGGAGCGTCTCTTGCCGGGGCAAATGATGTCGAGTTGAAGAAGTTGTCCCGTCTTGGCGTAGCGCTTGGCAAGGCTTTTCAGATACTTGACGATCTTCTTGATGTTTTTTCCACAACTAGTGAAACTGGCAAACCAGTCTTATCGGATCTTGCCGAATCGAAAAAGACTTTACTGGTATGGGAGACGTTTAGGAGACTGGCGCCTGGCGACAGAAAGAATTTTAAGCTACTTTTCGAGAAGAAAACTAAAACAAAAAAAGATCTTCAAAGGATAAAACAGTTGATAATCGAATCAGGAGCCTATAATTATTGTGTTCGCAAAATATACTCGCTCCTTAAAGAGGCGATTTTGTTTTCAGATACCATAAAGATGGGAAAACGGTATAAAAAAGAATTGTTAGGGCTAATTGAGAATATTGTTTCAAAGACAAGAGTGTTGTCTTTGCGGCACTGACCCTTTCCTTCTGAGGGTATTCGCCGATGGCGAAGAACGACCTATAAAAGTAAATCATGAAGATTAATGTAGCTAAAAGTTCAGGATTCTGTTTTGGTGTAAGACGCGCGATAGATATGTGCCTGGCGCTTGCTGACCAGGAAAAACCGGTTCGTGTGCTTGGTGACATTGTGCATAATAACTACGTGGTGAGTGAACTGTCGGATAAGGGTATAAAAAAAGTAAAAAGCATTCGTCCAGCAAAAAAAGGATCCATTCTTATTATAAGTGCGCATGGCGCGCCGAAAAAGACATTTGATCGCGCTAGGACCTGTGGATACAGGGTTGTAGACGCTACTTGTCCCAAAGTTAAGGATATATACAAGATCGCGAAAAGGTTGGAGAAAAACAATACCCTTATAATCATCGGAGACAAGGGGCATACAGAAGTTAAGGGCATTGCGGGTCAGTTGAAGAAGAAGCCTATAACCATAGAGTCACCGAACAAGATACCTGTTGGTGAGTTGAGTAAGATCAAACGGGCGAGAGTGATAACACAATCGACGCAGTCGTTAAGTAATATAAACGCGATAATGAAGCGTTTAAGGAAGTTTATTCCGGATATAAAACTTTACAACACTACATGTCGTATTACCACAGTCAAGCAAAGAGAGATTGAATCCCTTCCCGTTGAGAACGATATTGTCCTCATAGTTGGTTCTGCCGCCAGCGCTAACACGAAGCGGTTATACCAAATCGCGAAAAAGATGAACAAACGGACACATTGGATAGAGTCAGTGAAAGATATAAAGCTTAGTTGGCTCAAAAGCGCCAAAAAGGTTGGCATAATGGCCGGTGCGTCTACCCCTGATGTGATAGTGGATGAGATAATTTTGCTATTAAATGATAGAAAAAATTAAGTTTATCTGCTTCTCACTGTATCCCCCTAAAATCAAGCGATTTTGTTGACAAACACCGAAATTTTGATATAATTAAAACCCAGCCTATTAATAATATATACCTATTAAAGGGCTTGGTACACTTAACTTGTTAAGCCGTAAAATAGTTAGCATCATTTATTTGACTATGGGTTAAAATATGCTACAATATATACAGGTAAGGCAGACAAAAGTTAGCAAAATATAGGAAGGTGAAGGATGAGAAATCCATTTTTACCCCAGAGGAGTATACGCAGAGACGATTCTAAAAAAGATAATAGCAATAAAGATTGTTCTTATCTTTCTGCAGACACCGAAGAGATGCATGGCGTTTCGACATTGAGGAAACGGCATGCATTTTTTATTAAGTGTATCTGTTTAACCGT
>CAYZXR010000127.1:0-2761 GCA_964482475.1 uncultured Planctomycetia bacterium
ATGATGAAAGAGATGGCAAAAGCACAGGGGCTTAAAGAAATACCCGTAACGCTTCATCTTGACCACGGAGACACATTTGAGATTTGTAAATCATGTGTAGAGACGGGGTTTTCTTCAGTAATGATAGATGGATCGCAGCATCCATACGAAAAAAACATTGAGCTTACCAAGCAAGTCGTAGAATATGCGCATGAACACGACGTAGTTGTTGAAGGTGAATTAGGTGTTCTTGCCGGGATAGAAGACGATGTTGTGGCGGCAAAATCTGTTTATACTCAGCCGGAAGAGGTCGAGGATTTTGTAAAAAGAACGGGTGTGGATTCTCTCGCTATTTCAATAGGTACTTCACATGGAGCCAATAAATTCAAACCGGAACAATGCACGCAGAACGAAGACGGTGTTTTTATTCCGCCTGAGCTGAGATTCGACATTCTTGAAGAGATAGAAAAAAAGATACCTGGATTTCCTATCGTACTTCACGGTTCAAGTTCGGTGCCGATGGAAGCGGTGGAGATGATCAACTCCAACGGCGGTGCGCTTAAAGATTCGGTTGGGATACCCGAACAACAAGTGAGAAAAGCCACTCAGTCAGCTGTGTGTAAGGTTAATATAGATTCTGACGGCAGACTGTGGATGACAGCGGCGATCAGAAAACACCTTAATGACAAACCGTCGGATTTTGACCCGAGACAGTATCTAGGACCAGCCCGTCTGGCTTTGATTGATATGTACAAACTCAAGAATGAGAATGTGCTAGGTAGCGCCGGTAAAGCTTAATCTCGTTTGATTTGGGGGGGGACCGAAAGCCATGAAAGAACTGATTATTTTCGGGGTTGAAATACCCGCTGCTATCTATGCGCCTATTTTGTATTTTCTTTGGGTCAGCGTTTTTTTGATTCTAAAAAAAATAGTTTATGGCAAAGTGCGGGCGTTTGCACGTAAGACCTCAACAGGGCTGGACGATATATTGCTCAAGTCCATGGATCTTCCCCTTGTGCTGTTGATTTTCACCAGCGGTGCTTTTGTCCTGGAGAATATTCTTGATTTTGGTTCAGACAGTGAGCTGCTCGCGTTTGTTGATATAACTTTTAAAGCGACGGCCATTTTGGCCATCATAATATTCGTTGATCGGATGGTGAGAGCTCTTGTCGATTACTATTCAACCAAAGTTAGTTTCTTAAAGGCATCTCAAGGCATTGTCCACACGGTCGTGCGTGTAGTTGTAATGGGGCTTGGGATATTGATCCTTCTGGACAGTTTTGGGGTCTCCATAACTCCCATATTGGCATCGCTTGGTGTGGGATCCATTGCTTTGGCGCTGGCTTTACAGCCAACCTTGGAGAATGTTTTCTCCGGAATACAATTAATTGCCGCTAAACCTATTGCCGTCGGACATTTCATAAAGCTTGATTCTGGAGAGGAAGGTTATGTCCAGAAAATAGGTTGGCGCTCAACGTGGGTAAAAACGTTTGCGGACTACGATGTTATAGTGCCAAACAAAATGCTCGTTGATTCACGCATAATCAATTATCATTATCCTACTGAAGAAATGTCGGTTTTTCTTACAGTTGGGGTGCATTACGATTCCGATCTCGAACATGTCGAGAAGGTTACGATAGAGGTGGCGGAGGACGTGATGAAAACAGTTGAGGGGGCCGTTTCGGAATTTACACCTTTTGTGAGGTATAGAGACTTTAACGATTCTAGTATAGATTTACGGGTCGCACTGCGTGTTAAGGAGTTTTTAATGGGCGGCCGAGTCAAACACGCGTTCATAAAACGGCTTCACAAGAGATATAGAGAAGAAGGTATCGTGATACCGTATCCCATTAGGACACTCGAAGGCACAATCAACAATACGTAGGGGCACGGCATGCCGTGCCCTTGTAGAATGTTATCCCCGCATATTCCGTAAATCCTCGCACAATGTTCGATAATATGCCGCTTCCTCGGATTTCCCATGTTTTTCCGCGCCTTTAGCGAAAATTAAACATTTCTTTTTCAACTCTTCATATGTGGCTTTGTAACGTTCCGGTGTGAGTGTGTCTGAGGTGAGCATTTTTTGAAGGGCTTTTATCCTGAATCTATCAAGTCCCCATACGCGGGAGGAGAGTTGGTCGGGTCTGCCCCCATCTTTGAGAGTCAAAGCTTCCGGTATCAATTTCACCTTGTATTTATCGGTCGCTCTAAGCCAGAAATCATAATCTTCGCATGCCTCGAAAGTTTCGTCAAATGTACCAATATTTGAGAAAATTTCTTTGTGCACGACAGCAGTTGACATACCTATACAGCAGATATGGAGAGCCATTTCATACACAGAACCGGTGGGTTTTTTGTGTTTTGTTTTTTGTGGCAATAATTTACCGTTTCTATACCAGATCTCTTCGGAATGAAAAATCTTTATTTGAGGAAAATTATATATGTAATCGGCTGTTTTTTGTAGCTTATCGATAGTCCAGCAGTCATCTGAATCAAGGAATGCTATGAAATCTCCCGTAGACTTTTCAATCCCGCGATTGCGTGCGTGCGAGACCCCATGATTATCCTGACGAATATGGGTTAACTGATCGTCAGCATAAGAAGCAACCAGATTATTTGTTCCGTCAGTCGAGCCGTCGTCGATAATGATTATTTCAAAATCGGCATAACTCTGAGTCATTACGGAATCGATACATTTCTTCAGAAATGGTTTCCGATTATAGGACGGTATTATCACAGAAAAGAAAGGTTGAGGCTTCATGAAAGTATTATATAATAAGGT
>CAYZXR010000128.1:0-2751 GCA_964482475.1 uncultured Planctomycetia bacterium
CACAGTTTTCATGAATGACAACAAAGTCGCGACCACCAGCGAAGATAGAAACCCTATCTTAGATAGATTTAGAACAAAATTACTATCACTGTTGCCTGCCAATATGGCCAGCTGTTCTTTAAATTCTTCTCTTTGCTGAAATCCTATCTCATTGAAAGCGAACCTAATAATGATAACGTTGTTAATGTTTTCTATTACAAAATATTCCATCATTCTCCTGTGAAACTTTTTATCGCTTCTCTTTCTGTGTCATATATTTCAAAAACCTTGTCCATCTGGACTATTTTGATAACATTTTTCGTTGCTTCTGATGACGCACAAATTTTTACTTCTCCACCTGTTCCACGGATTTTTTTTGCGAAAAAGACCATTGTCGCTATGGCAAGTGATGACAAAAATCCAATGCCGGTCAGGTTGAAAACAATCTGCCCTCCAGCATCAGGAGCTACAGAATCGAGTTCTTTCTTTAGCTCCTCTCTCTGCTGTAGGCCTATTTCGTTAAAACAAAATCGTATAACATCAACGTTTTGAATTTTTTCGTATGTAAAATGTGTCATTTTTCATCTCTCCTACGTTGTAGTATCATATTCTTTTTTCTGTCTTTACGCCAGTATTGCTTCTACCGCCTTCAGCAGCTCATCCATGTCGCTTCCTTTTAATATAAACTTATTCGCGCTTTGAGCATACGTCGAATCTTCGTATTGCTTGAATCCCGTATATATTATAATACCGGTAAGAGGGGATATGTTCCTAATGGTATCAAATATCTGTGTTCCGCTTCTATCCGGCATCATAAGATCCAAAACAATGACATCAATAAACTTTTCCTTTAAACAAGCCAGGGCTTCAAATCCCCCTTCAGCAAGCTCGACTGCATATCCTTTTTCTGTAAAGATATCCTTTAATGTCTGTCGAATTTCAGGATTATCATCAGCAATTAAAATAGTTCTAAGCATGTTCACCCCTGTTTTTTCCAGCTTCCTCTAAAACCTTAAACACCGCCTCAGCGTCAACAGGCTTGTGTATGCACGCCTGAGCCCCTTTCAGCAGCGCTTCATCTACGCAATGTTTTAACTCAAACTGGTACGCGGTCATGATAATTACCGGAACTTTTGCGTCAAATTCTCGAATAGCGAGGTAGATCTCAAGCCCACTCATGACCGGCAATCGCATATCCAAAAAGATCATATCCTGCACATACTCTTTTGCTAGACTAATAGCCTCCACTCCACTGTGAGCAACAGTTACCATATATCCGCCTTTTTCAATTAAGATATCTTGTAATGTTTCACAAATGTTTACATCGTCATCCACGATCAATACTTTTATCAGATCTTCCATGTTTTAAAACTCCTTTTGTCTTTTGAATCGGCAGTTTTATAACAAAAGTGGTTCCTTTGTTCACTTCGCTTTCGACTTCAATCTCCCCATTGTGAGCATCTATCACGGTGGAGCAGGTCGAAAGCCCTAATCCTATGCCCTTGGCCTTTGTGCTGAACAACGGTTCGAAGATTGTATCTAAATGTTGTTTTTCAATTCCACAACCGGTATCACTGACATCGACAATAATAAATTCACCATCAGTGGTCACAGCAATTTTTAATGCGCCTCCATCTGGCATAGCCTGAGCAGCATTTACAATTAGATTAAGAAGGACTTGCCTTACCTGCAACGCATCCATAGCAACCTTGGGTAGATCTTTATCTAGATCGACCTGAACTGCAATGTTCTCTTGCAGAACAGTGTCATCGATCGCCTTTTTAATAATATCCCCGATATCGGCATCTTCCCTAGAGAGCTTACTATGGCTAACAAAGTCTAGGATATTTGTAATGATCTTATCGGCAATATTAATCTCTTCTCGCAAAATATTCAAATGTTTTTTTACTTTTTCGTCCATTTCTTTTCCTAGTCTCATGTTCAGGAAATAGACAACATTTTTGATAACACCCAACGGATTTCTTAGCTCATGACTTACGATCCCGGCCAACTTACCAATAATCGCTAACTTTTCGGAACGGCTTAAGCGTTCCTGAGTGTTCCTTAAATCTTCGGTCGTTTTGCTTAATTCCTGAATCTTATCCTGCAATTTCTTTTTTGCTTTCTCTCGCTCGGCAATATCTCTTACCGTCCCCTGCAATAGCGTTTGTCCGGCTATCTCAATTTTTGAAAGCAAAACAGTGGCGGGGAAAACCTCTCCATTGAATTTCATATGCGTCCACTCAAAGAAACTTTTACCCTCTTGCATTGCTTTTTCTATCATTCGCTTGGCTTTTATAGCGGATTCCTCACCACCGGGTTGCAATTTCGGAGACACCTCCCACGGTCCTTTAGATACAAACTCCGCTTCATTCCTGGCTTTGAACAATTTGACTGTCGATAGATTAGCCGATGTAAATCGCCACGAAGGAGGTGCAAGCGTCATAATGGCGTCCCTGGATAAATCAAAAAGGGCCCTATACTTTTGTTCACTTTCCGCCACGGCCTTTTCCGACTGCCTGCGTACGGTTATATCCTGCCCAACGGCAAGAAGACCAACCATGCTTCCATCGTCATCCGTAAGCCTCTTGTCTTGCCATTCAATATAAATCTTTTTCCCATTCTTAAGAACAATAGGATATACACTGGCCTTTGTCTCCTCCCCTTCGATCTCTTGTAAAAACGAACTATGGATAAAGCCTCGATCTTGTTCTTCCAAAAAGGTTTCAAACCAGCTTTTTCCTCTCATCTCGTCTAAACTATAGCCTGTAA
>CAYZXR010000129.1:0-2714 GCA_964482475.1 uncultured Planctomycetia bacterium
TTGGCCGCATGCTCCGTACTTTTGAATTCATAAGACGTAGTCTGATATATCGGCACTGCACGTGCACCCGTTGTCGGATCAGCCTCCTGTCCGCCATGCAATGCAAGTGTTTCTATTTTTAATTTTTTATCTATCTTTGTCATTACTGCCTCCTTGTTAATCTAGCATACTAGATAGTATACCGTATATTATTTTCGAAGTGTTACTATTGCGCCTATAAGGGCGCCTATCATGGTGCTTACTATCGGATCACTTGTCAATGGACACACCCCAGAGGCGCATTTCCCAAAATAACCAACAGCAAAACCAATGGCTCCTCCAATAATTATGCCCAGCGCAACTCTCATGATTCTCCCCCACCTAAGCTCTTCTTTGTCGCTTATTCTATTTCTACGGACGCGTTTACATCAAAAGGGTTGGTTCTCATAGATAAAGAAAAAAGATATGGGTAACTGTTTTTTAAATGTCCCATATAGTCCAACCATTCCGTAATAAGAAGAATGTAGGACCTTTCCATATCCAAAGCGAGATGCTCATAATCCGCTTTAGATAACCCCTGCAGACTTTTCCTGTACACAAGCTCTTCCGTTAAATGGAATACTGCCCATAAAAGATCTGTAAACGATTCATGCTCAAATAAATTAGGATTCTCCAGAAGATTCAGTAAAAAATTCCTCTTCCCTTTTAATGTCTTTTTTATTTCTTCTAACTCCCCGCGAGAGACATCAATATTGCAATTATGTCCTTTGACATCTTTATACATCTTAGAAAAATCTTTTTCAGACCAATCGTTGGTTACAACTAATCTTTTTGTAATTTTTGCGGCTTTTTTGTCAAAAGCAGCAAAAGTCTTAAGCAGTTCCGTACCTACTTCGCTAAAAAAAACCCCGATCACCATGTTTAATTTATTAAACATGGATTTCTTTTCCCTATAACCCAATAGCTGATGTATAACCAATGTTACAAGTAACACTTCCAGAAAAACAAAGGCAACATCACCTATAAGATAGATAAAGATATGATGGGCATCTCTAAATATCAAAAAGTGGATCGTATAGAAAAATACCGATAAAACCACCAACATGATCGCCAAAAATATTTGCCAACTAAACTGTTTTTTCACAAACCCTCCCGGTACAGACGTTTTTGTAATGTAGATACCTTTTCAATACTCTTTTTTTATAATACTTGATCCATCAACTCTTTTATCCTCAACGCATGATCTTTGTCATCCGCGTTCAACTTCTTAAATCTCTTCGTTGCTTCCGATTCCTCGGAACCCGTTACAACCTCCTGATAATGAAGTTCAAATGCCTGTTCTTCACAGTCATACGCAAATTGATATGCTTCTTCCTTGGAAGGCTGTTCTTTTCTGTATTTTTCGATAGTTGTCTCGATCTCTTTGTTCGTTTTCCTCATTTCATCAAGATGCTGCTCATGTACTAGCGCTTCAGGCATTATATCCTCAAAAGCCTCCGCCACCTCAAGCAAGGCCGCATGTTCGATTTCTTCTTTTACTAATTCCCTCCAAAACCTAGCATCGTCTGAAAAAGTCTCTTCATACAAGCTATACAATTTGGACATATTTTTTTCTATTTTTATAGCTTCGTCTAATAGTTCTTTGGTTACGTCTTCCATAAATACCTCCCGTAATGAACATTCTGTTTTCTAATGTTTATTTTACCCTTTTAGTTGCGCTATGTGCAATTAAATTTAAAAAAAAGAATATATTTAGCATTTCCCAACAGTCTCCTTGGACTTAGACTCTATTCTCTTTGTCATAATCTTCTAAGTACGTTATACTCTACCCTACATATGGAACTTAATTATATCAACAAAATACTTATCACCTGCGCACGCGGAATTTCTCCATTCCTTGAGAATGAGATCAAAACTCTTGGTTTCGCTATAGAATCCTCGCATGATACCGGAGTTGTTATTCGATCTGAATTTATAGATACCTATAGGCTCAATCTTGAATTAAGGACAGCGTTTAATGTTTTGTTTTTATTAAAAGAGTTTCGCTGCGTTTCCCCTGATGATCTCTACAATAAAACCCACCAGATGCAATGGGAGGATATTATTCCGGAAGACGAGTACATCTCGGTCGTTTCACAAGTTTCTAATCCGAAAATTAAAAACACTATGTTCTCAAACCAAAAACTTAAAGACGCTATTGTTGACCGCATGGTGAAAAAAACCGGCAGTCGGCCTAACTCAGGTCCTGATAGACGCAATATAGTCATAAATTTGTACTGGAAAGATGATAAGGCCTGGATATACCTTAATACATCTGGTACTAAATTAGCCGACAGAGGATATCGCAGGATACCACTACAAGCCCCTATGCAGGAAACTTTAGCTAGTGCCGTCCTTATTGCTTCTGAATATACAGGAGATAAAAACCTGATCAACCCAATGTGTGGAAGTGGCACTATCGCCATAGAAGCCGCCTTGATAGCCTTGCGCAAGGCTCCGGGTTTATTGCATTCTAACTACGGTTTTATGCATTTAAAAAATTATGATCAAGAATATTGGCAAGACCTCAGAAAAAAGGCTTTGAAAAAATCCGAAAAAAAACCGCAACATCTTATAATCGCGACTGACATACGTGAAGAAGCTGTAGACGCGGCGATTAAAAACGCTAAAACCTGCGGCGTAGACCATCTAATTGATTTTAAAGTATGTGACTTCAGAGATACAGATATACCGGC
>CAYZXR010000130.1:0-2649 GCA_964482475.1 uncultured Planctomycetia bacterium
AAATACGTGTATTATCCGAGGATGTTGTTCTTAGGAAAAAAATGGGCGGATTTAACAGAAAGCGCGTGGAAGAGTATTTTTCTATAAAAAAAATGGCTGAAAAATACCGCACTCTTTACGAACAGCTACTGAAAGGTGAACGATAATGAGGATATTATACATAACACGAAAGTTTTTACCTTCTATCGGAGGCATGCAGACACAGAGTCACGAATTCTATAATGCCTTGCAAAAGAAGGTACAGGTGCACCTCGTTGCCTGGGGACATGCGCAAAAATACTTACCAATTTTTATCGTTATAGCTTTATGTAAAAGTGTGTACTATCTGGTGAGATATGATATTGATGTTATTCAACTGGGGGATCTTGTGTTGTCTCCTATTGGATTAGTGTTGAAATGTCTTTTTAATAAAAAAACCCTAGCCATGGCGCATGGGAAGGATGTTGCGTTTAATAATGTTGTATACAAAAATGTTGTTTTGAGTTCCGCGAAAAAACTAGATGGCATTGTATGCGTCAGCGAATTCCTACGCCAGAGGCTGGAAGCAAGAGGTGCTAATAAGGAGAAATTGTTTGTCAATCCCAATGGCATAAATACGGCAGAGTATGATGACGTTTTCGACAGGGGTAGATCAAAACAACAATTGGAAATAAAATTCGGTATAAGATTATTCGAAAGAAAAATATTGCTGGCTGTTACTCGTTTAGTGAGGAAAAAAGGTATCGCGGAATTTATAAAAAACATATTTCCTGCAATAGTGAAAAATCATCCGGATACTGTTTTTTTGATGGCTGGGGGACCCGGAAGCGGTGAGGCTTCAAAAGAGAAAAAAGACATCATTGCTCTTGTCGCCGAGCAGGGATTACAGGATAACATATGTTTCCTTGGCGACGTAACCGACAGGAAGATGCTGCTAAAACAGATATACTCAGCCGCGGATCTTTATGTTATGCCGAATCGTCATATCGAGACGGATTTTGAAGGATTCGGCATAGTAGCCCTGGAGGCCGCGATCAATACTCTGCCGGTGGTGGCATTCGGTGTTGATGGCATACCTGACGCGGTTAAGAACGGGGGAAACGGTGTACTTGTTCCGGAAGACGACGACGCGGAGTTCGTACGTGTTGTTAAAGAGTTTTTGGATGATACTGACAAAAGACTGTCTTTTGGGGCAAAAGCTCGAAAGTTTGTTCAGGAAAATTATAATTGGGATAAGATTACCGGGGCGTATCTTGAAATTTTGGGAAAAATTACGGTAGGTTAATCACCTTTCTTTAGCTCCATTCTTTTAATTCTATTCAGAGTATTTTCAATCAATCTTCTATTAGCGGCTATCAAGTCGGCAAGCATACCCAGAAGCATTATCTGGAAACCCACTATCAAGAAAACAGCAGATAGTATCAGTGACTGGATATGTCCCGCGGCGCCTTTGTGCACAATGAAAAAATAAAGAAATCGCATTCCTAATATAACGCCTCCAAAGAAGAGAAAGGCTCCCATCCTCGCGAAAACCTTGAGTGGTCGATACATCGTGTAAACACGTATGAGGGTGGCGATGGAGCGTGTGATGTATTCCGGAATATTTCGAAATAAACGGGATTTTCTTGTTTCAGGATTTGTAGAAACTTCTATATTTTCCACAGCTACACCGTTATTGCCCGCCGCTATGATAGTTTCAAGCGTATATGTAAATTCAGACAGTACATTAATCCCTATGGCGGCATCCCTCGAATAGGCCCGAAAGCCGGTGGTGGCATCCGGTATGTCCAATCCGGAAAGGTATCGTACAACCCGGCTTCCGATGCGTTGGAGTTTCTTTTTCATGAAAGAAAAATCTTTTATTTCTTCGATTTTTCGATTACCTATGACTAAGTCTGCTTTTTCTTCAATAATAGGTCTTATCAACCGTCCTATATCTTCGCCCCTATATTGGTTATCCGCATCCGCGTTTACAATAATATCCGCACCCAATTTAAGGGAAGCGTCAATGCCGGCAGTAAAAACCGCCGCAAGGCCTTTTCTCTTTGTGAGGCTGATGATATGTTTAACACCATTTTTTCGGGCTACATCGACGGTATTGTCAGTGCTCCCGTCGTTTATTACAAGTATCTCTATTTCGTCAATACCGGGAAGCTCTTTCGGGAGATCCGCGAGCATTCCGGATAAGGTGTTTTCTTCGTTATAACATGGGATCTGAATTATGAGTTTTTGAGTTTTCATTCTCTTTCTCCGTCTTGTTAATAGTGTGAGCTATTATTTATCAGCCTAATGGGATGAATTCCAAACAAAGGTATCATATCTAGCCATGAAAAGCAAGGCAGCCCATAGTAGAGGCGGGAGAGGCGAGAGGCGAGAGGCAAGAAAAAGGGTTAACGATGGACGAGGGAAGAAGGGAGAGAGACGAAAGAGACGTCATCCCGGAATTGCCGATAGGCAATATCCGGGATGACATGGAAAATAGTCTTATTAGCTCCCAGATTTACTCTACTTAGCCCTTCGGGTGTTGTAAAAGTCGTCCGGTATGAGGACTTTTATTCTATAAGTAGAAAATTATCGACAAAGGTCGTAACGTGGTGTAAAATTAGCATTATGAAGAAAGAACACAATATTCTTGTCGTGGATGACAACAGGGACTTTGCCGACGTTTTC
>CAYZXR010000131.1:0-2629 GCA_964482475.1 uncultured Planctomycetia bacterium
CTCATCATCTCTTCTTTGTGATATTCATTTGGTCCAAAAACATTAAAAAATTTAAGACCCGTAACATTTTTCTCTAATCCATTCTTGAGCACCCACATATCAAACAGCTGCTTGGAATAACCATACATATTTAACGGTCTTAATCTTGCGGAATTCTCATCACTGTCTGAGTATCCCAATTCTCCATCGCCATATGTTGCCGCGGAAGAAGCGTATATAAAAGGTACTCTTTCTTTGCAAGCCCACTGAGCAAGAATTTTAGAATACTCATAGTTGTTTTTTATGTAGTAGTCAGCATCAGTAAGCGTGGTTGACGAACAAGCACCCATGTGAATGATGTGTTTCGGTTTTTTTATGTCTCCTTTCTCTACCCGGCACAGAAAATCATCTTTCTGCATGTAGTCACGGAATTTTTTCCCGTTTAGATTTTTCCATTTTTCGGTATCGTCAAGATGGTCAACAACAATTATATCGTCTATGCCTTCCTGGTTGAGCTTCCGCAAAAAACAACTGCCTATGAACCCTGCTCCGCCCGTTAAGATAATCATTTTTCCTCCGGAGTAGACGCTTTTTTGGAACTGTATTTTATAGCGTTCCTGATTTGTTTTATATTCTTGTACACCCACCAAGTGACAGCTTCTTTCTTCATTACCTCTTTTGCGTCCCGTGCTGGATAGCCGAACAATGTAGCCCCGGGCTCCACATCTCTTATCACACCAGCTTTCGCGGCGATCTTCACATTTTTCCCTATATTGATATGATCGGCAATTCCGGCTTGTCCACCCGTCATTGTATTGTCGCCGATAGTAGAACTTCCCCCGACACCCAATTGCGCGGCAATCAACACATTGCGCCCAATCTCCACATTATGTCCTATCTGTACAAGGTTATCTATCTTTGTTCCATTTCCGATAATCGTATCCGAAAAAGCCCCCCTATCAATACATGTGTTTGCTCCTATTTCTACATCGTCTCCGATGATTACCTGCCCAAGCTGAGGTACTTTTAAGATTTTCTCTCCCATCGGGACATATCCAAATCCATCGGCTCCTATTACTGCTCCGGCATGTATAATAACGTTTTTACCTATCTTCGAGCGATTATATATCGTTACCCCTGAATATATATAGCAAGCTTCTCCAATCGTGACATCCTTTCCAATAACGCAATTCGCGGTAATTGTTGATGCCGCCCCAACCTTAGCGTTCTTGCCGATAACAACATTAGGGCCCACTGTAACGTCTTTTCCTATGATGGCTGATTCGCTTATAACTGCAGATGAATGAATCCCCTCAGAACAAGCCGGGGCTAAAGAAATCATTGTGTTATAAATTATAACCAGCGCTGTCTTAATGTCTTGAACTTTTAATATAGATTTCAGATAATCCCCCGCATCCAGTGCTGTTACAACACATGCTGCCTCACTCTTTTTTGCCGCGTTAAGCTGATCAATATCAGCGGCAAAAGTGATATCCCTGGGAGAAGCAAACCGAACATCTGTTAGGCCGCTTATCTCAATCTCTCCGTCACCTTGAAGCGTTCCATTCACAAGAGACGCGATTTCTTTTAATTTTATCATTTTTCCCCTCGCGGTTAGTTTCCTCTTTTCTCTTTAACCGCTTCTTATTTTACACAAGACTGCACAGAATGAAAACCTTTTATTCAAATAGGGGTCCTACATGTAAAAATCCCCATCAGATGACGGGGATTTTTACATGTTTTCTTGTTTCTTATAGCTTACAAGCTTTCGGACAAGTTTTTTCCAGCTTTGAAAGATACAACTTTCTTCGCAGCTATTTTGATGCTCTTACCAGTCTGAGGGTTTCTACCTATCCTGGCTTTTCTTGTCTTCATTTTGAATGTGCCCAGCTCAGGAAGACGGATAACTCTGTCTTTTGCGGTACCTTTGCTTAAACGACCTGATAATGCGTCTACAACAGCATCATATGCTTTTGTAGCTTCAGTCTTTGTGTCATACCCGCCGGCTTTTACAATCGCTCCGATAAAATCTGCCTTGTTCATACGACTCGCCTCCTTTGAATGTTCACTCTCCTTGAGATTTCACTTTTGAAATCTACAACAGAACTAACTATACAAAATTTTTGTGGAGTTGTCAATATTAAACAGAAAAAACAAGGGTTACAGCACGTCAGCAATCTATTGTCCTTGTTTCATCCAAGGCGGAGAAGATACGTGTAAAGCATTTATTGTAAACGGTAAATACCGTAGGGATGTCTCGTGCTATTTCCCCTATCCACCCCTTGACCCTTACCCCTTGACCCTTGTATAATGTGTTTGCTTCATCCATGTCCCCGTAGCTCAGTTGGATAGAGTACCGGCCTCCGAAGCCGGGAGCGGCAGTTCGAGTCTGCCCGGGGACACCACTTTCGCTTCGCTTACATTCCCCGGATCTCTACGCGCTGAACATATTTGGAAAGTATGTCTTTGAATTTTTTTATTTCTTCAGGAAGATAGGGCTTTACTGTTTGAAACTTTTTATCTAACGTTATGTCAGCCCTGAATTGCTGTAGGTAATAACACGCAGCTCCTTTAACAATCTCACCTATCTCCTCGAAATCTTGTGCATCAACTACACCAGGCACACAAGTCGTTCGGAATTCATAGGGTA
>CAYZXR010000132.1:0-2614 GCA_964482475.1 uncultured Planctomycetia bacterium
GACGGGTGAATCTGAGTATTCCTCTAGCGATATTACCGCCTTTCATGGCACTGTCCTCTGCTTTATCGATCATGTCAATGGCAGTATTCAACATGTTTTTACTTTTATTGTCCAAGTTTTCTTTATTCACAAGCTCGATCATTGTTCTAGCGGTACCTATGGGCATTGTTATTCCTTGAAAGCGATTATGGAACTGATGAGAAATACCATCCGCCATATCTGAAAGTTGTTTTTTAGCACTAGTTCGCAATATTTCAGCTTGAGCGTTATTCATGTCTTCAATAAACATTGCGGTTTTTATGGCGAGTCCCACATTAAAACCTAGATCAGTAAAGGCTTCGACATCTTCTTCGGCATATGGTTCATTTGAACTCGGTTCACCTAATACGATCACCGCGATCAAATTTTTATGATAAAATGAAGGAATGATCACAGAGGCGTTTATTTTGTCCATCTCGGATTCAACTTTTTTTAAAAACACTGACTCGGAGCCTAACATTTCAAACTTTAGTTCTTCTCTCACAATAGGTTTACCCGCTTTTTCCAATATTTTCATTAAAGCGTTATCTTGGGGGATTGCAGTTTTAATTTTTAAGTGCGAAGTTATTTCAGTTCTTCTGTCACCCTTCAATAAAAACACCCCTTCCTCCCTGTCGAAGAGATAAAGACTTGTGTAATTTACACCCACAAGTTCTGTAGTTTTTGTTAGCACCAAGTCTATGAGTTCATTTAGTCCCCTGACTGTTTTAACATCTTCCAGAAAGTCACTTATTGCTTGAAGATATTTAATTTTTTTGTGTCTAATTGCCCGCTCAGCCTGCACTTTTAGGTGCTGATAGATACGTAATCCCGCCGGGGCTAAAATAGCGGCCAAAAGCATAGGAAAAATCCACCAATAGTTGTATAAATGACTTTCAAGAAAAGATTTCCCCCTTGCTGCAACTATAAAAGGAATTGCAAGAATTGGGATATAAATTAATGAAAAGACTAAAGTTCTAATAGCTACGATTTTAATAGCTAACAATCGATAGCGAATGATTGCATATGCAACACAAAACATAAAACCTATCACCATGAGGTTCCCAAATGGCGGGATCATTATCTTATACCATAAAAAATAATTAGTACATCCACCAATGAACCCTATTAACATTCCAAGAAAAACATACTTAACTTGAAGTTTTTTAATGCCTTCAAGTTTTCGCATTTGCTTCCATAAATAAATTAGTTCAGATGTAATTGATGTAACAAAAAACAATACTGAAAAATGAAACAGATGACCAGGTACTGGCCAAAAAGAAAAGAAAAGACGAGGTTCTAGACTTTGTATGGAAAGGGGGCTAAAAGAAAAACACACAAAAAATCCACTTATAATAAAATTTATAACAATTAATGTTCTTCTGCGTTGATTTAATAATTCAGATGTGAAGTATACAAAAGAAGATGGTATAAGCATTGGACCAATCATTGCAAGGCGCATGAAAAATAGTGCAGTTGAATATGTTGTGCTTAAAAGCCAAAAGAAATAATTTAGAGACCATAAACCTAAGCTAAAAGCCATAAAGGCAAACTTTCTGTATAGCGGTGTTTTCGCGTTGTTAGATAAGACAAAAACGCCAAGAAAAGCGCTCGTTAACGCGACAATTAGACCGCTATAGGGGTAGTAGCTATACCACATCATATGTTAGTTAGCGGAATATTGTCCGCTTTTTCAAGTTTTCTTAGGTTGACAACACTTGTATTCATTAGACTATTCTCTCATTTGCAATAGGTATTCTTATCGTTACAGTACATCCTTTTTCAAATTCAGAATCATAATTGATTTCACCATCATGAAACTCGACAAATCTGCGCAGCATATGCACCCCAGCTCCAAAGCCCGACGTGGTACTTGAAACTTTTGTGGTTACATAGGGTACCGCGTTTCGCACCTTTTCGAGTATTTTCTGCTCCATCCCTATTCCGTTGTCCTTTATGCTAACGACAATTTGTTTCTTATCTTTGGTTGGCAATATTGAGATATCGATAGTTCCATTAAGTGTTTTACTTTCCTCAATTTCCATCTTTTTATTTATCGCGTCGTAGGCGTTGTCGAGTATGATAAAAAACATATCTTGCAGGTATGCCATGTTTGCCCATGTTGATGGTAGGTCGGGTGCTATATTTTTGGTTATTTCCAATGCTCCGAAATTTGAATGTTTATATTCAACCATCTCTAAGGCCGTATCAAACCCCACAGCAACAGATAACATTTTATAACCTTCTTTTTCGGGACGGGTAAATCTGAGTATTCCTCTGGCGATATTGCCGCCTTTCATGGCGCTATCCTCCGCCTTATCTATCATATCAAGGGCAGTATTTAGCAGGTTTTTGTCTTTATCATCTAAACTTTCTTTATTCACAAGCTCGATCATTGTTCGGGCGGTGCCTATGGGCATTGTTATTCCTTGAAACCGATTGTGAAACTGATGAGAAATACCGTCTGCCATGTCCGAAAGTTGTTTTTTAGCGTTAGTCCGTAGCATTTCAGCTTGAGCGTTATTCATTTCTTCAATGAACATTGCGGTTTTTATGGCTAGTCCCACATTAAACCCTAGATTATTAAATGCTTCGA
>CAYZXR010000133.1:0-2608 GCA_964482475.1 uncultured Planctomycetia bacterium
TCAGCATTCTTGGCTTCACCAGGCCCATTTACTTCACATCCCATAAGAGCGATAGTAAAAGACTTTCCTGTTTCCTTCGTCTCGCTTTTCACGTCTTTTTGAAATCTGCAATCCTTTATCTTTTCATCAAGTTCCTGAACCATAGACACAAGGTCTACTCGACAGCGACCACAAGTGGGACAAGCGATGATCTCAGGACCGAAATCTCTCAATCCAAGCGAAGATAATATGCGCTTTGCAGTATCTATTTCACATACAGGATCCCCTGTCAAAGATACACGAATAGTGTCACCGATGCCATCAAGAAGCAACGAGCCCATACCAATGCTTGATCTAACAACCCCATCTGCAGGAAGCCCGGCAGCCGTAACGCCAAGGTGTAACGGACAATCTGTCTTCAATGCTATCTCTCTACATGCTATCACAGTCGTTATAACATCAGATGCTTTCAACGATACAATGACATCCTCCAACCCCTCTTCTCTCAAAAGATCCACACTCTGAAGAGCCAGCTTCACCATGGCATTAGCCTCATTCTCCTGAGGCTTCACGCCATCCGGCAATGATCCTGAATTAATCCCGATTCTAACCGGAATATTTGCTTCAACAGCCGCACTGGCTACTTCCCGCATGCCCTCGATCGACATGTTCCCTGGATTTATTCGGATTTTGTCCGCCCCGCTCTGAATAGACTCTATCGCCAGTTTACTATCGAAGTGAATATCCGCGACTAAGGGAATGTTTATCCCTTCTTTGATTTTCCGGATAGCTTTAGCCGCTTCTAAATGTCTCACAGCAACCCTAACGATCTCACAACCGGCTTTCTCCAAATCATTTATCTGCCTGGCTGTATCATCCACTCTGGCCGTGTCTGTTTTTGTCATGGACTGCATTCTCACCGG
This sequence comes from uncultured Planctomycetia bacterium, assembly GCA_964482475.1. GTDB lineage: Bacteria > Omnitrophota > Gorgyraeia > Tantalellales > Tantalellaceae > JAHJBY01. Next base: position 903 of record CAYZXR010000133.1, read on the forward strand.
ATGAAGAGATCCTATCGCAAGCTTGCCAACCATTACAGTTCTAGTTTTTCTACGTTCAATCATTGGCTTTTTCAACAACTACCGTATTGGTAGCATTAAGTTTTTTCCCGAATGGTGTAAAGCTTATCACATCTTGCCAAGTAACAAAAAGTGCGAATGATATAAGCAAAACAAACGCAACATTAGTTATGACATCCTGCACACGAACACTTAAAGGCCTCTTTCGCAGTTTTTCAATTAAAAGAAAAACTATGTGCCCCCCATCAAGCACCGGAAAAGGCAAAAGATTAAAAATAGCCAATGCCATGCTTATATGAGCCGTTATTACCAAAAGTGGAACAATGCCCATACTCGCGGCTTGTTTAATAAAAAAAGCTATCCCGATCGGACCTGACAACGACCCCTTGACCGGCATACCACCCGTTATAAGAAGCCACATCATACGATATGTCATACCCGTAAGTTCAACTAGTTTTTTTCCACCATGATATATCGCCTCCAGAGGCCCATATGAAACAGCCAGCATCTTGTTTGCAGGCCTTATACCTATCATGGGACGAGATATCGTTTGTCCAAAAACATTGGTCACCTGTGATATATCAGGCTCAACGTTAACTGACATATCTTTATTGTCCCTTTTAATATCTATGCGCAACGAAGCACCCTCGGCGGATTCCTTTTTTATCGCGTTGAGTATATCTTCCCAATCCGTTATTTCAACACCATTAATGGCAAGGATTTCATCACCCTCTCTTATCCCGGCTTTCTCCGCGGGATACCCTGACTTCAGGTCCCCCACCGTATTTGACAATGTCGGAACGCCCATCATAAAAATAATACTAAATAGTAGAAACGCGAAAATATAATTGGTAATCGAACCGGCGGCCATTACCCAAAAACGATGACCGACAGGCTTTGAGCCTATCTCGTTCGGTTTACCCTCCGCTTCCTGAGGATCATCTCCTGCCATCTTGCAGTACCCTCCAAACGGAATAAGTGAAACACGATAATCTGTTTCTCCTATTTTGATCCCAAACAAACGTTTGCCCATTCCGAGCGAAAACACTTCTACCTCGATGCCTGCTTTTTTTGCGGCAAATAAATGACCGGCTTCATGAATTAGTATCAAGACGCCAAACACAACGAAAACAGCAATTCCAGTTAACAAGTTGAAAGCACCTCCTCTTTAGCCCACATCTCCGCGTTGATAATATCGTCAAGGGCAGGACTGTCACAAATAGAATGTTTCTCCACGACCTTACTTACTTTCTGCATTATCTCAGTAAAGCGTATTTTTCCATCAAGAAATAACCCGACAGCTGTCTCATTTGCGCCGTTAAACACCGCCGGCATAGTCCCTCCAAGACGAAGAACATCATAAGCCATGTCTATAGCCGCGGAACGCGCAATGTCGGGTTCATGAAAGGAAAAGTTTTTTACCTCTAAAAAATTCACTCTCGGCAACTTACTTTGAATAATATTGGGATAAGCGAGTGCTTGTAATATCGGGAATTGCATATCAGGACAGAAAAGGCTTGCCTGTATGGTTCCATCGATAAACTCCACCATTGAATGTATTACAGCCTCCGGATGGATAATGACCTTTATTTTTTCAGGAGATATATCAAACAACCATCTAGCTTCAATAACCTCTAATCCTTTATTCATAAGAGTTGCCGAATCAACGGTTATCTTCTTGCCCATAT
>CAYZXR010000134.1:0-2566 GCA_964482475.1 uncultured Planctomycetia bacterium
GGCGCAATTTAAGGATCCGGAGATAACTCTTACGGATATTACCGGACTTTTTTCCGGGGATCCGGCACGTGTTGAATGGTGTCCCGAAGATGCGGAGACAATGTTTTATTCCCTAGAGGGGACACTAAATAAAGCGAATATAGCTTCAGGGGCAGTATATCCTGAATTTCTTAAAGGTATTAGGGGGTATGGTTTATTTGAGAAAAAGATATACTCGATTTTAACGGAAGACATGGTTGTTTCAATGGCCTACGATAAAGGGGCACGAACGGTTCTTTTAGATGATCCCGATCTTGCCGGATCCATTTTTAAAGAAAAGGGGTTGTACAGGATCAAGCCGTTAACAGAGGATACTATTCTTTTTTTGAGTGAAAAAGGCGAACTCTTATCTAACCGCCTTCCATATCATTTTGTCGCTGAAGGAGTCAGGGACATCGTTTTTCACCATGATTCTAATCGAGTGCTAGTATGGATGAAAAATAAGATAGGTATACTTGACTTTACAACCGAAGAGACGGAAAACGTTGTTTTTGAGAAAGGTCCTACATTGTCATGGATTTATACCGGAGGGCAGGATATATCATCTGCTTTTTGGGCTTATGATGGATCACATGTTGTTCTTATGGATGCGGGGAATGTTGTCCTAGTTGAGCCGGAAACACATGGTGTTTCTCATGTAGATCAGGTTGTTAGTATCGGCAAGGGTACAGGTATATGCTATTCGGAGGACACTGGCAAACTTTACTATATCGAAAAATCTACGGGAAAACTATCCTCTATCGCTATTGTGCCGTCGGGTGCGGCGTGGCCGGTAGAAAAAACAGAGCCATTGCCAGTGGAAGAAAAATAAGTATTGTTTTAAAAAAGGAAGCTATGAAATTTCATTTTTCACGTCACAGATTACGGAAAAAAGAGAAAGCACTCGAGCGTTTTTTTGAGATTCTGCCGGGATTTACCAGTTGGACCATACTTATAGGCATGGCGCTTCTTTCTTTCATGAAACCACTTACGGCCGCGGTAATTATTATCGCGTTCGATCTTTATTGGTTGCTAAGACTTCTTTATGTGAACATATTTCTTGCTTGTTCTTATGGCAAGCTTGCTGTTGAGAAGAAAACTGATTGGATGATGAGGGCTCGTGGAATTGATCGGCTTGAAGAGTATCTCGATGAGGTATCTTCTGTCGCGTCAAAATCAGATTTCAAGGGAACTATTTCATCTCGGGGACATAGGGGGGAACTACGTAATTTGCAAAATAGCGGGAAGGCTGCTCCTTTGCTTGACGATATTCATCATCTCGTCATTATACCTGTAGCTTCGGAATCACGCGAGATAGTTGAACCTGGAGTGGAGAGCATTATTCGCGGCGAATTTCCGCCTGAAAGAATACTAGTGATCATGGCTGTTGAAGACAGGGCAACTGAGGATATTAAAAAAGGAATTGTGGAGATCCAGGAAAAATATCAGGACAAATTTCTGGATTTACAAATAGCGATACATCCTTCCGGTCTTAGTGGCGAAGCACGTGTCAAGGGGGCGAACGCTACATATGCCGCAAAACAAGCGGCAGAGTATTTTAGAAAGAAAAATATTCCTTTTGAAAATGTAGTTTCGTCCTGTTTCGATGCGGATACGGTGGTACATCCAGATTATTTCAGTTGTCTTACGTATCATTACATGGTGTGTCCGGAGAGGCTGAGGGCAAGTTTTCAGCCTATTCCTGTTTACCACAACAATATATGGAAAGTTCCCGGGTTTGCGCGGTTGCTTGATGTCGGATCGTCTTTCTTTTTACTGATGGAAGTAACTAACCCGGAGAAGCTTGTCACATTCTCAAGTCATAGCATGAGTTTTAAGGCGTTGGTAGATGTAGATTACTGGCCGGTTGATATGATATCGGACGATTCAGCGATTTTCTGGAAGGCTTTCATTCATTTTAATAGCGATTACCGTGTTGTTCCCATGTACGTTACTCTGTCTATGGACGTGACAGAAGCGGCGACATGGGGGAAGACAATTGTTAATGTGTATAAGCAAAAGCGCAGATGGGCATGGGGTGTTGAAAATTTTCCTATTGTGATGAGGGCATTTCTAAAAAGTAGAGACATACCGTTCTTTAAGAAGCTTAAGTATGGTTATAAATTATTTGATGGACACATCACATGGACCACATGGCCATTTCTCCTGACGATCATAAGTTGGCTTCCGGCTGTTTTTGCCAGCAGGGAATTTTCACAAAGTGTAGTGTATTACAGCGCACCGCGTATAACGGGCACTATTTTTAGTTTAGCTTCACTGGGTCTTATTAATTGTATTCTTCTTAGCATGTTGCTTTTGCCTAAGAGAAAAGTGAAACATAATTTAATTAAACGGGTAAAACATGCTTTTGAGTGGTTACTTATTCCACCAATTGGACTTTTTTTAAGCGCGCTTCCGGCGCTGGATGCGCAAACTAGGCTAATGTTCGCTAAATATATGGAGTTCTGGGTGACCACGAAGGAGCGAAAATAAGAAACAAGAGCGTATAGCGGATACCGTTTAGAGGAAAACAGAAAACGTAGGGGCA
>CAYZXR010000135.1:0-2522 GCA_964482475.1 uncultured Planctomycetia bacterium
TCATTTGTACCCCTCCTTTTTAAAACCTTGGTACGTATCCATATCTTCAAGATTTTTTTTAATAGCGTTGATGACTTTTTGTTTATTCCTCATCCATTCAGGAGCCACCAAAAACTCTTTTTTCGCGTCTGAAGCCAGTCTTAAAACAACACACTCACGCGGTAAATATTCTATGAATTCGGATATTATATTAACATATTCCTCCATATCCAACAATTCTATTTTTCCGGCGTTAAACATGGCCTCAAGACGTGTATTTTTCAACACATGAAGCACATGAAATTTCACTCCGGATACCGGCAAATCCGCTATCCGCTTAGCTGTCTCTATCATATCGGAAGCGGTCTCTCCGGGAAGCCCCAGAATAACATGTACTCCCACCTTAATCCCTCTCGCCGCGGTCTCTTCTATAGCCAAGCGAGATTGAGCAAATGTATGTTTCCTATTTATTGCCTCAAGTGTCCTGTCATGAACGGTTTGTAGACCATATTCTATCCAAACCTCATAGTTAGCAGTGTATTCTTTGATTAAATCAAGTTTTAAAGCATCAACACAATCAGGTCGAGTTGAAATAAACAAACCTACTATATCCGGATACTTCTTGATAATATCGTAGATTTTTTTCAATTTATCAACAGGTGCGTAAGTTCCAGAGGCATTCTGAAAATATGCTATAAATTTTTCCGCGCCATACGCTCGGGCAGCAAATGCCATAGATTTTTCTACTTGTTTGTCCAGGGCAATATCTTTCGCCGCAAACGGACTGAAACCTTCCTCATTGCAGTAAATACATCCTTCACTATCCAGAGTCCCATCCCTATTCGGACAGGTAAATCCACTATTAAGACTGAGTCGATTAACCCTTGTTCCAAACTTTTCCCGCAAATAGTTATTAAATGAGTAATATCTCATTTTAAAGCCTTCAATTTTACCATAAGTATTGTCACAGCCGCGGGAGTAACCCCTGAAATCCTAGCTGCCTGTCCGAGAGACCTCGGGCGAAGGTCTGTCAGTTTTTCTTTTATCTCATTTGACAAACCGTTAATCCCGGAATAATCGAAATTATCCGGCAGGCGGATATTTTCAAGATCTTTAAACCGCGCTATTTTTGCCAACTCCCGGTCAATATATCCGGCATACTTAATATCAACCTCCAACTGCACTCGTTCATAGTAGGACAATTCCTCGTCTCGGTCTTCCAGCGCCAGTACATCTGCGTAAGAAATTCCGGATCGTCTCAGTAAGGTAGTAAGATTAATGCCGCCTGCTAGCGGCATCTGACCTTTTTCTTTCAATAGCGCGTCTACCGCCCCACCTGGAACTACCCTGACCAAATCCAAGTGCTTCTCCTCTTCGGCGACCTTCCGTTTTCTCGCTTCCACGTAATCAAGTCGGTCTTTCGCGACCAGCCCCAATTTATGCCCGATATGGGTAAGCCGAATATCGGCATTATCTTCACGAACCAATATCCGATATTCGACACGCGATGTAAACATCCTATATGGTTCCTTGGTCCCTTTACTTACAAGGTCGTCAATAAGCACACCAATATATGCTTGAGATCTGTCGAGAATGATAGGGGATTCCTTTCTTGCTCTTCGCGCGGCGGCAATGCCCGCCATAAAACCCAAAGCGGCTGCTTCCTCATATCCGGTTGTACCGTTTATCTGTCCGGCTAGAAAAAGTCCATCAATTTTCTTGGTTTCCAATGTAGGTTTAAGTTCCGTAGGATCAACAAAATCATATTCAATGCCATAAGCAGGCTTGTTCATTATAACATTTTCCAACCCCTTGATACTCCGGATCATACGCTCCTGCACATCCAACGGCAAACTTGTAGATATACCGTTAGGATAAAACTCATCCGTATCCAAGCCTTCGGGTTCCACAAACACGATATGAGAATCCCTGGCCGGAAACCTCACTATCTTATCTTCGATCGACGGGCAGTATCGCACACCGGTTGATTTTATTTTCCCGGTATACATCGGAGATCTGTCCAAACCTTCACGTATTATTCTATGCGTGTCTTCATTTGTCCGTGTAATATAGCACGGCCTTTGCGGCAAAGTAATGGCTTCTGTTGAAAATGAAAATGGTATAACAAACTTATCGCCTTCTTGTTCCTGCATGACAGAAAAATCTATGGTCTTTCCATCTATTCGTGCGGGAGTCCCTGTCTTAAGCGTTCCCACTGCGAGTCCCATTTCTGAGAGATTCTTCGACAATCCTATTGAGGGTTTTTCTTCCAATCGCCCACCCGAAAAATGATCAAGCCCAATATGCATAACACCATTCATAAATGTACCCGTTGTCAGCACAACATTTGAAGCGCTAAAAACAGCATCACCAGCGGTTCTCACCCCTGTCGCACTCCCTGCTGAAGAAAGGACTTCCGTTACTTCGTCCTGGACAATATCAAGTCCTTCCTGCTGAGAGACACAATCCAGCATATACTTATTGTACAACTTTCGATCTATCTGCATTCTGGACGATCTCGCCGCGTAACCTTTCGACAGGTT
>CAYZXR010000136.1:0-2500 GCA_964482475.1 uncultured Planctomycetia bacterium
TGCCCCTACACTGCCTCTTTTTTGTGAAAACGCTCTCTTATGCCCTTTTTTATATCCAAATGACGATCTTCACTCAACTCCGGATCCGCCGCTACAAGCGCAAAAGCTTCTTCGCGAGCTTCCTCCATTATCTTAAAATCCCTAACAATGTTGCCGAGCCTAAGCTCCGGCAACCCACTTTGCCTTGTTCCAAGAAATTCTCCAGGTCCCCTGATATCCAAATCTCTTTCCGCTATGCTGAATCCATCGTCTATGTTTGTAATTGTCTCTATTCTTTCTCGAGAAACATCGGTAGTTGGGTCACCCATTAAAATGAAATGAGATTTATGTTTCCCCCTCCCGATGCGCCCTCTAAGCTGATGTAACTGCGTAAGTCCGTACCTGTCAGCATGCAAGACAAGCATAACAGTAGCGTTAGGTATATCTACACCAACCTCAACCACGGTTGTAGATACCAGAATGTCATATTCCCCGGCACGAAACTTTTTCATGACACGATCTTTTTCTTCAGTTTTCATCCTCCCATGGATCAATGCTAAACGTAACTCTTTAAAGACTCCATCTTTTAAGTGCCTGAACATGCCTTCCGCGGACGCTAGCTGTGCCCGTCCTTTATTCTCAACCCTCGGACACACAATAAACGCCTGTCTGCCCAAACGCACTTCCTCTTTCAGAAAACTATAAACCGCATCCCGCTGTTCTTCAGATGCCCATGATGTCGCCACAGGTTTCCTCCCATGCAGTTTACCCTTCATAAATGAAATATCCATATCCCCATAAACCGTAAGAGCTAAACTTCTAGGTATCGGAGTGGCTGTCATAACAAGAGTATCAGCTTTCGCGTTCTTCTGTCGTAAGCTCTTTCTCTGGTCTACTCCAAACTTATGCTGTTCATCGATTACAACAAGCCCCAGATTTTTATAATTTATTTTCTCCTTCAAAACAGAGTGTGTCCCGATAACGATGTCCGCATCTCCTCGGGCTATCTCAGACGCCACAATATCCTTTTCTCTTTTACCAAGACCGTTAATAAGCAAACGAATATTAAGTCCTAAAGGCATAAGCGCTTTACTTATCGTAACGTAATGCTGACGAGCCAATATCTCTGTCGGAGCCATTATCACTGACTGGTAGCTGTTTTCCGCCGCGGTAATGAGCGCATACATCGCGACCACCGTTTTCCCGCTGCCTACATCTCCCTGAAGAAGACGATACATGGGACTCGGGGAAGCCATATCCTTTTCAATCTCTTTTATGCATTTTTTCTGTTCTTGTGTAAATGTAAAATTAAACAACTTCTCAAACTCGTCCAATAACCCCTCTTTCGCCTGATGTTCTATACCTTTCTCATCATGGCGCTTTCTCCGCAAGGCCATTATGACCTGCAATGTAAAAAATTCCTCGAAAACCAATCGCCTATACGCTCTTTCAAGATTTGCCGGTGAATGAGGAAAATGAATACTCTGAACGGCAAATTTAAAATCTACCAATTTTTTCCTGGCACGAATGTATGTCGGCAATGGATCTTTTGCCTGACCAAGATGATCACGAATAGCAAAATCAATTGTCTTACGCATATACCGCTGACTTATGTCTTGTGTTAAAGAATATATGGGAACAATACGACCAACTTCAAGCGACTCGCAGCTTCCGGTATCACTGATTATATCAAAGGCAGGATGCACCATAACAGGCCGCTTCTGCAACTCGACCTTTCCATAAAGAAATACTTTTTGTCCTGTCGCGAAAGTCTTCTGCAGAAAAGGCATATTGTACCAGAGGACCTGCAAGTGTCCGGTATCATCTTCAATAGTCATATCAACAATGGTCGTGCCCGTCCGAGCCCTAAAAGCAGCACACTTTAGAACTCTCCCCTTGATGGCTCTTTCATCTCCAACTTTTAAGTCAATGATATTTGCCAGCAAACTCCGGTCCTCATATCTTCTGGGAAGGTAATAAAAAAGATCTGAAATGTTCTCAATACCTAGGTTTTTGAAGATCTCAGCCCGTTTAGGACCGACTCCCTTCAAATATCTTATTGAAGTATCACCATATTTCTTTTTTTCTTGCATAATAACGACTCTTATGCTACTATTTGTGCTTGTAAATTTGTCTGATATTGGCTTAAATCATTATAGGGGAAAGGTTTTGATATGGCAAGAGAATGTTGCATATGCGGAAAGAAACCCACTAGCGGCCGAACTATTAGCCGCAGGGGTATGGCAAAAAGCAAGGGCGGCGTGGGTCAGAGAATTACCGGAAAAACACTCAGAAGGTTCTCACCGAATCTTCAACCGGTAAATGCGGTGATCGACGGCAAAAAGAAAAAAGTAAAAGTCTGCGCGAAATGCCTTAAGGCCGGAAAAATTTCCAAAAGCTAGCCTACTTATCACATATAACGAAATTTAAAAACCCAGGTTCACAGTGTGCGTTAAGCACTTCGTGAATCTGGTTTTTTATTTCTATTCACATAAAAATCGTCAGAACGGACGACTTCTGC
>CAYZXR010000137.1:0-1250 GCA_964482475.1 uncultured Planctomycetia bacterium
CCGGAACGCGTCCCCATCAAAAGACCATCTAACGGCGTAAATCCCATTGACGTGTCTATGCTTTTTCCTCCCGCCACAGCGGCCATACTGCAGCCATTACCTAGATGTGCCGTAATGAGATTAACTTTTTCCAAAGGCTTTTTTAATGCTTCAGCGGCCTTAATTGAAACATATCGGTGACTTGTACCGTGAAATCCATATTTCCTTATCGCGTATTTTTTATAGTACTTATACGGTATGCCATAACAATAAGCATATTCCGGCATGCCATGATGAAAAGCCGTATCAAACACCGCTACCTGCGGAACAGCTTCAAATATTTCCTGACAACTTCTGATCCCTTCAAGCGCAGGAGGATTATGAAGAGGTGCCAACTCACTGAATTTCTCGATACTTTTTATCACCCTTTTATCAATCAATGTACTCGAATGAAATTCTTCACCCCCATGGACAACTCTGTGTCCAACCCCGGCAACATCTTCAACACTAGAAAGCACACCATGCTGCGGATCGATCAACGCGTCCCTGACAATCTCTATAGCTTCATGATGATCCTTACACGGGATCCTTCTTTTGATAAATTCGCCATCTATGATTTCGTGTACAACCGAAGACCGGGCCCCGCCTATTCGATCAACAACCCCTCTACAAATAAGTTTTTCTTTAGGCACGTTCAGTAGTTCATACTTGACCGATGAAGAACCACAATTTATAACCAATATTAGCATTTAAACCTTTATCTTCTGTTTCGCCTGAGATCTTAAAACTGTATTTACAACAGCGTCAACAACATCTTCCCAATCACATCCGCGAGACAAATCGCTACACGGACTCTCCAACCCTTGCAAAATAGGTCCCACAGCTCTAGCCTTTCCAAGTCGCTGAGTAAGCTTGTAAGCAATGTTCCCCGCGTTCAAATCAGGAAATATAAGCACATTCGCTCGTCCCGCTACTTGACTGCCCGGACATTTCTTCGCGGCTATTTCCGGCAATAAAGCCGCATCTACCTGCAACTCTCCGTCTATCGCAAGTTCGGGTCTCTTCGCTTTAACTTTCGCGAGCGCCGCGTTAATTTTGTCAATAGATTCACCTGCCGCGCTGCCTTTCGTAGAATAGCTTAATAGCGCAACACGTGCCTCAACCCCAAAAACTCCAGAAAACAGTTCACTTGAAGCTATCGCTATTCCCGCAAGCTGGCGCGGAGAAGGATTCGGTATTATACCGCAATCTCCATAAACAAAGAGACCGTT
>CAYZXR010000137.1:1350-2495 GCA_964482475.1 uncultured Planctomycetia bacterium
GATGCGGCGCGAACTACCCGTTCGTCATCACCTTCCGGCAAAACAATAGTTTTCTTTTCACCCTTTTTTGCCTTTTCTCTCAACTCAAGAATTTTACTCACTTTGCAACCTTTTCTCTCAATTGTTCCTCAACATGCGGCGGAACGAATTTCGACACATCCGCGCCCAGTGAAGCTATTTCTTTAATAAGTCGGCTGGATAAATATGAGTACTCCGCGTTAGGCATCATAAAAACGGTTTCTACCTGCGGCTGTAATTGCCTATTTGTCAGGGCCATCTGAAATTCATACTCAAAATCCGAGATCATTCTTATACCCCGAATGACAACTTTTGCTGATTTTCTTAAGGCATAATCCACTACTAAACCTTCAAAACGTTCTACTTCAACGTTATCGTATTTAGAGACAGCCTCCTTAAGCATAGCAACACGTTCATCAACCGTAAAAAGGGTGTCTTTTCTCTCACTCACCGCAACAGCAACGTACACTTTATCGTAAAGTGCCGCCACCCTCTTCACAACATCAATATGCCCATAAGTAACCGGATCAAATGTGCCCGGGTAAACAGTTATTTTGTTCATTTTTTTGTAAAAATCGATATCGAAATATCTTTATAAGTCTTTTGTTTAAAAAGAGTAATATCTCCCACTACTTCTTGAAGAGACTCTCTGGTGTGGTGTTCAATAACCAATAATCCAGATCGATTCACTATATCATAATTACTTACCTCAAGCAAGGTTTTTTTGGCCATATCCTGCTTAAATGGGGGATCAGCGAAGATCAGATCAAATCGCCTTGAACTGTCCGTTTTAATATGTTCAAATTTTTTAAAAACATCCCCAGATATAATTGTTGTCTGTTCCGGACAGCCAAGAACGTCCACATTTCCTCTTATACTGTTTAAACACAGTTCATCTTTCTCGACAAAAAAAACACTCGCGGCTCCCCTGGAAATAGCTTCAAGTCCATACGCACCGCTCCCGGCAAAAAGATCCAATACCCTCGCCCCTGGTATCCATTCCGCTATCATACTAAAAACGGCTTCACGAACCCTGTCTTTTGTAGGCCGGACAGCCGAGACAGATGAATATCGGATTTTCCGTCCTCTGTATTTTCCGCCAATTATTCTCATTGTTACCTTTCACT
>CAYZXR010000138.1:0-2459 GCA_964482475.1 uncultured Planctomycetia bacterium
CCTATATTCTGTATTTATCTATCTCTGTTCGTATCATCGGAACCGCTTCCAAGTCTTGCTCATTTCCGTCCACCGTCCAGTATTCACATCGTTCAGAAGCCATATTTTTTGATTTTGAATGACCAACACATAAAGCCGCTGCTTTTTTGATATTTGAAATTGACGTATCCCCTCTCAAAAGCACATAAGGCCCCGCTATCTCTTTTAGCCGTACGATAACATCATCTTTCTTTTTTGCTGATAAGATGTCCTCGTTATCCGCTTCATCCCTTCCCACTACAACCTTGGTATCCGCGTCAATTCGAAAATGTCTCCCATTCTTAAGTAATTTAATAGTTTCAGGATCAAAACCACCGTGACTTATGAGATCTTTCATCCTTCTTGTGAATCCCGGATCAGTAAGAAGACATCCTCCGGCCGGTGTGAAATATTTTGTTATTCCGTATTTTTCGGCCAGCTCGAACTGCCTGTATCTTCCTCGACCGGTAATACCATGTAATTGCGATCTATCCACCATGCCGTCGGCCTCATGGATAGTTGGTGCAAGTACTTTTGCTGAAAGCGGCCTCAATAGATACCCGTCGAGATCTGATTCCTTTTTTATTATATCCAACGCATCACGTCTCTGAGACATTGGCCTTTCCCCGAGAACTTCACCGGTCACTATAAAGTCCGCTTTTTCAGCGGACATCATGTCCTTTGCGTGTTTCAGCATGAGTATTTTGCAGTCTATGCACGGATTCAAATTAGCGCCGAACCCGTGTTGTGGTTTCTCAAGTATCTGTAGAAATTCATCTGAAATATCAACTATCTTAATCGGTATGTTCGCCAGTGACGCGCTTTCACAAACATTTTTTTCAAAATCCGCAATATCACGAGAAGCGAAAGCCATAACAAAACATACCCCTTGCACTTCGATGCCCTGTTCCATAACAACTCTCGCGGCAAGCAGGCTGTCCAGCCCTCCTGAAACTAAAGCTAATGCCTTACTCATTATTCATCTCCCGCAATGCCTTCATCCATTCATTGATTCTTTTTTCAAAACCCATATTCGTCGGCGTATAATATTTTCTTTTCTTTCTCATATATTCCTGATCAGTATAATGATTCTCATATGAATGCGAGTATTTATAACCATCACCACGACCGAGCTTCTTAGCACCCGAATAATGCGCGTCTTTCAGATGATCCGGCACCTCTTGCGTCCGTTCATTTGTAACATCTTGTATCGCATTCTCGATCGCCATGTACGAAGCATTACTCTTGGGCGCGCAAGCAACATAAATAGTGGCTTGCGCAAGTGGTATTTTTGCTTCGGGGAAACCGATAAATTCAGCCGCCTGCATAGCAGCATTAGCCATAACAAGCGCTTGTGGGTCAGCATTACCGACATCTTCAGAAGCACATATGACTAAACGTCTCGAAATAACCCTGGGATCTTCCCCTCCAACTATCATCTTTGCCAACCAGTAAAGAGCGGCGTCCGGATCAGACCCGCGCATACTTTTTATATACGCGCTTTTTGTATCGTAATGCGCGTCACCATCACGATCGTATACAATCGCTTTTTTCTGTATCGACTCCTCAGCTTCAGTCAATGTTATATTGGTGACGCCTCCCGCCTCCGCGGCAGTCGTAATAACAGCAAGTTCCAAAGCATTCAAGGCCTTTCTGGCATCACCATCAGCGATTCGCGCCAAATGGTCAAGAGCCTCTTCTGTGCCTTTGACTTTGGCCTCCCCCAGGCCTCGCAAAGTATCTTTCATGGCCATATCAATAATTTTTCGCAGGGCTTTTTCGTCCAAAGGTTTAAATTCAAATACTTGGCTTCTGGAAAGAAGAGCGGAATTCACAGAAAAAAACGGGTTCTCTGTCGTTGTCCCTATTAATATCAATAGTCCATTCTCAACAGCCGGCATCAATACATCCTGCTGGGCTTTATTAAAACGATGAATTTCGTCTAGAAGCAGAATACTCTTTTTCCCATAAAGCTTTCTTTGCCTTTCCGCAAGCCCGATCACATCTCTAATCTCTTTTACATTACTGGAAACAGCGTTTGTTTTCATAAAGGTTGCGCCGGTCTTTTTGGATATGACTGTAGCAAGGGCAGTCTTTCCTGTTCCAGGTGGCCCGTAAAATATCAACGAACTCAAACGATCAGCTTCTATCGCTCTACGTAATAGCTTACCTTTTCCAACAATGTGTTCTTGCCCATAAAAATCCTCAAGACTCTCCGGACACATTCTGAGAGATAGCGGCATTACATGCTCGTAATTTAGTTCTTCATTTTTTTCGAATAAATCCATAACTCTTTCCATTTACTATTTTATATCACATAAAAAATGGGCCGGAGTATACCCCAGCCCAAAAAATCCCATCTGGCCGCAACAAGTAGAGGACATGGTCCCGGTTGCCCAGGTGGGCGCCCTCTCAATGCTCCCGAAGAAACACCGAAGTTA
>CAYZXR010000139.1:0-2453 GCA_964482475.1 uncultured Planctomycetia bacterium
AAACCCGCCCTTGGTAGGGGCACGGCGTGCCGTGCCCTGTATAAGTTCATAAATAGGTAGAAAAAACCTAAAAAAAGAGGTACAATTACTTCATGTCCACACTAATTATAGCCGCACGTATATTATTGGCCACGGTATTGTCCGGCATCATTGGTTTAGAAAGAGAAACTCACGATAAAGCCGCTGGTTTCCGGACACACATACTTGTATGTGTAGGGTCGGCGATCTTCATGATAACATCACTTCTTATGTCATTGCAGTATGGACATCTTGGACCGGTGGATCCGTCGCGCATAGCGGCGGGTGTTGTAACAGGTGTCGGATTTCTTGGCGCTGGGGCTGTTATGAGGTCTGGAGCTTCTGTACATGGGTTAACTACAGCGGCGAGTATATGGGCGGTAGCGGCTATTGGATTAGCTGTCGGTGCGGGGCTTTATGTGGTGGGAATAATGGGTACCGCGGTTGTGGTATTGGTTCTTTTTCTGTCCGGAGTAAAAAAACGATTTGGACCATGGAAGGATAAATAGTCAAAAACATAGGAGGGTAGTCATATGCGAAAAAAGAAAAAAGATGTTTTGACGGGGCCAGCTCAGTCTGAAGAGAAGGTTCTGGATGTTAATGCTGCCATGCAGGGAACACTTCGTTTTGATGATCCGGTTAACTTGAGGATAAGTGGTAAGTTTGAAGGTGCCTTGGAGACAAAGGGTAAGTTGATGGTTGGAAGTAAGGCTGAGATCAAGGCGAATATTACCGGAGAAACTATACATATTGATGGTGTTGTTACAGGCGATATAAAAGCTTCCACTCTTTTAAAGTTGGCCAGCACCGCTAAGCTTAACGGTGATGTTGAAACGCCGAAGCTGATCATTGATGAAGGTGCTATATTGATAGGTCAGGTTCGTATGGAAAAAGGCGCAGCAGTAGCAGCAGCTTCAGCTTCTTTCAGCGGAAGCGACATAATGAATGCCACACAGGTTGCTAAATATCTTGAAGTAGATACTGACAAGATAGCCGATTGGGCAAGTAGCGGTATGCTGCCGGGTGTGTCAGAAAAAGGTGAGTGGAGATTTGACAGAAGAAGAGTTGATGAATGGGTGTCTCAGGGAAAAATAAAGGGTTAACGTGCCTGAAAAGCTTTTAACATTGCAGGAGTTATCCTCATATTTGGGGATAAGCGAGGATAAAATAGTCTCTCTCGTAGACGAAGGGGCTATATCCGCGTATAAAGTCGGCGGAGAGTTTCTTCGCTTTAGAAAAGATCAGATTGACGCTATCTGTGCCGAGATTAGTTCACGCACAAATGAAAGTGATCGTATACCGCAGGAAGTTAGCAGACAAAGCGTTAATGTCCGCCATGAGGCAGGCGCAATAATAGAAAAAGCGTCTTTTGCGGACAATGTTTCTGATTTTTTTCATTTCTATGATTTTTACATTGTTTCCGCGTTTCTTATAGTTGCTTTGGTAGCGGCTATTTTTTATCTGTGAATAGGTCGTTTGCTAAAAATCCTTGACTTACGAACGGTGAATTGTATAATGTAGCTACGTTTAGTACTACTTATCAGAATACACATTCCGTGAATACGTTTAATTAATCTATTGAAAAAAGTAAACCCAACCTTTATTTGAGAGGCTTCCGACCCTTTTTAATTTCATCTAAAAATGAGCGCTAAAAAAGATAAAATTTTCCTTATTGATGGAAACTCGTTTTGCTACAGAGCATTTTACGCTATACGGGAGCTCGTCAATTCCAAAGGCATGCCGACCAATGCCATATTTGGCGTTGTAAATATGTTCCGCAAACTGATAAAAGAACATGAGCCGGATATGATAGCAGTTGTATTTGATCTAAAGGGTCCTACAACACGGCACAAAAAGTACGAAAAGTACAAAATACAACGAAAACCCATGCCGGATGAACTGGTATCTCAAATTCCGCGGATAAAAGAATTGATTGGGGCTTATCGTATCCCTATGTACGAGTTAAAAGGTCATGAGGCAGATGATATTATCGCGACTCTGGCTATCAAAGCCGCCAAGAAAAAGTTGGATGTAGTAATAGTTACCTCGGATAAGGACGCACTTCAACTTGTGAATGATGATATCACTGTTCTTAGCCCACACGCGAAAGAGGGGAAAGTTTACGATAGCGAAGAAGTGCACAAGAAATATGGAGTAGGTCCGGAGTCTATGGTGGAACTCATGGCTCTTATGGGTGACGCTAGCGATAATATACCGGGTGTAAAAGGTGTAGGCCAAGTGACGGCAAGGAAGCTTTTGGAAGAATATAAAGACGTAGAAGGTGTTTATCAGAATATAGAGAATATAAGTTCCGAAATCCTGAAGAAGAAATTAAAAGAAGACAAAGAAATGGCAATGCTTAGCAGAGAGTTGGTCATATTGGATAAAGATCTTCCGGTAGAATTGGATATAGAGAATATGCGTCGAAGTGAACC
>CAYZXR010000140.1:0-2441 GCA_964482475.1 uncultured Planctomycetia bacterium
CCCCTCAAGCACCATGCGCCTTCTTCGGTAAATAACTTCCCGCTGTTTATTCATTATGTCGTCGTACTTTAGAAGGTGCTTCCTTATTTCGAAATTCTGGCTCTCAACTCTCTTTTGCGCCGTCTGTATCGCGCGCGTTACAAGTGGATTTTCTATAACCTCGCCTTCTTCCATCCCCAAGCGATCCATAATAGATTTTATTTTATCAGACCCGAATATCCGCATAAGATCATCTTCAAGAGATAAATAAAATCTACTGGAACCCGGGTCCCCCTGCCTTCCAGACCGGCCTCGAAGCTGATTGTCGATCCTTCTGGATTCGTGGCGTTCAGTCCCCATAATATGCAATCCGCCGGCTTCAATAACCTTTTCATGTTCCTCTTCGCTTTTTACTTTAAAATCCGCGATAAACTTCGCAAGCGTTTTTCCTCTTTCTTCCGGATCATCAATATTAAGCTTTCGTACAGCATCATCCGCCATGGCTTCAGCGTTACCACCAAGTAAAATATCAGTACCACGACCGGCCATATTAGTCGCTATAGTAACGGCAGCATATCGACCGGCTTGGGCAATTATATGCGCTTCGCTTTCATGTTGCTTGGCGTTCAGAACATTATGCTTTATTCCCCGCTTCGTCAACAATCGACTGAGACGTTCAGACTTTTCTATGGAAATGGTTCCCACCAGAACCGGACCGCCCTTTGACTGCCAATCTCCGACAGCTGTGGCAATAGCATCGAATTTTTCCTGCTCTGTTTTGTATATCCTATCCGGCATATTCTCTCTGCGAAGTTCCCTATTGGTTGGTATCCTCATAACCGGAAGCAGATATATGTTCTCGAATTCGCCCTCTTCGGTCTTCGCCGTACCTGTCATCCCGGCAAGTTTGTCATACATACGAAAATAATTCTGTAATGTTATCGTCGCCAATGTTTGGCTTTCGCGTTGCACCTCAACGCGCTCTTTCGCTTCAAGTGCTTCATGAATACCATCAGAGAAACGCCTTCCGGGCATCATCCTCCCTGTAAATCCATCAACAATTACTATCTTGTTTTCATTTATAACGTAGTCTACATCTTTCTCAAAAAGTATGTACGCCTTCAAAAGCTGTTTTAAACTATCTACTTTTCTCTGTTGTTCAGAATAACTCTGAGTCAGCTCTGTCTCTTTTGCCAGCTTTTCATCATCAGGCATATCTTTATCCGCTAATTCCGCGATCTGCGCTTCAATGTCTTCCACCATAAATTCTATGTCAAACCGGTCTTTTAAAAACGTTTGTCCTCGAGCGCTAAAAGTAGCTTCTCTCGTTTTTTCGTCAAACAAATAATAAAGGTCTTCCAGTAAAAGGTCTTTGTCTTTTTCCATGACCTTACTGTCAAAAGACGCCTGCGCCCTATCAAAAATCTCCTTAACACGTCTGTCCTTGAGTATCATATCAAGAAATTCACGATTTTTTGGATCAGCCTTATGCACCAGGTAAAGATAATTTCCCGCTTCATCATCTTTACCCGAAGTCATGTCTGTTTTGAGTTTCGACATACTATCACGTACTAGATTTTTCTGCTGTCTCACGATCTCTTCAATAACAGGCCTCATAAGATCATATGCTTCATTCGTTTCATCAACCGGTCCGGATATAATCAAAGGAGTCCTAGCTTCATCAATAAGAATACTATCCACCTCATCAACTATGGCGTACCCCGGATATCTTTGTACAATATCCTCTTTATCCATTACCATATTATCTCTGAGATAATCGAATCCAAATTCGTTATTTGTTCCGTAGACAATATCACAACTGTATGCCTTTTTCTTCTCTTCCGGAGTCATGTCATGCTGTATGACACCAACAGACAGACCAAGGAAGTTATAAACGGGACCCATCCATTCGGAGTCCCTCTTAGCCAAATAATCATTAACAGTTACCACATGGACGCTCTCACCGGCCAAAGCATTGAGAGATGCCGGCAATGTCGCCACTAAGGTTTTACCTTCACCGGTAACCATTTCGGCGATATTTCCTTGATGCAGTACGATTCCACCTATCAATTGCACATCAAAAGGCCGCAGACCAATACTTCGTTTTGCTGCCTCTCTCACAATAGCAAAAACATCGGCTATCACATCATCCATTATTTTATTTTTAGTACTTCTAAGCTCTTTTTTTTGTTTGTCCCTTTCTTGCGTAGAAGTGGCAGCCAGAATAGACTCCCTGGCTTTCGCGATCTCCGGTTCTGCTTCTTTTCGTGACTCTATTAACCTTTTTTGGAAAGATTCAGTCCGTGCTTTCAATTCGTCATCCGAAAGCGCCGAGATCTCACTTTCAAGCACGTTTATCTGCTCAACGATCGGCCACATTTTTTGCAACCGTCTTTCGTCTACTGTTCCAAATATTTTATGTAGTAACGACCCTATCACTTTGCACCCCTTTATCAGTTCTT
>CAYZXR010000141.1:0-2435 GCA_964482475.1 uncultured Planctomycetia bacterium
TACTACATTTTAACTCTAAGCCGCTTCCGGTGTAACACCAGCATCAGGGCTATTATACATTTCAAGGCTTTCTACATATTCGGAAATAAGTTCCCTATCCTTTTTGGATATCTCAAGAAACTGATTCCCGATCTCATAGTCGTCACCGGAATCCGTCTTACGAATCCATGCAACTTTGGAAATAGCCTTTACCGGTCTGGTAAGCATAGGTATATCCACTTCGACTATCAGTCTGCACGCCATTGAAATAAATTCTTCAGTCCTGAATTGGACTCCACCTTGGCTCAAATCCCGGCTTAAGGAACCGAAACCGACAGAGCCTGCGCCCTCTCGTAACTTCCGGTACTTAACGGGGATATGAGTTTTTACCCGTGTAAATTTTCTTTTTTCTGTCGCTTCGTTCACCTTTTACCTCCACTTTTAACACTCGTATTATACACTATTATTGTACGTTTTGCAAACCCTAACTCATTTTTTTCCGTTTTTGGAACTACATCCATTTCCTAACATTCCCGCATTTTTCATAAACTCCTGTTTAATAAGCGATTCACTGGGATTATCTCCCATAATCGGACTAAACAGTGAAATCGGCATAAGGGTATCACCCCTGGGTCCCTTAACACCTGCATCTATTTTCATGGTCTGCCCTGTAAATTCCGCCTTGTTTTGTCTCTGAAACATGAATTTAGAGACAATTTCATCAACATCGGCGCCTTTAATCCTATCTTTTTCTGTTTTTCGTCCATCGATTGATTTTTCTTCATCTTTTTCTTTTCGTTCCATCAAAAAGGCTCCATATTCCAAATCCCCTACTTCTTTTGTTACCATTTCCGGGTCATAGGTCAAAACGCCAAGTTGATACAAAACATCTTCCGTAGACATATCCGGATTTTCCGAAAGCATAAGAGCTGATACACCCGCTATAAACGCCGCGGAATATGAAGTACCTGCTTCACCTTCCGCACCGGGAAGTGTAACAACATCCCATGGAGCAAGTAGATCAAGTTCGTCTCCGTAATTGCTCCACGATGACATGCTACCCTCCGAGTCAAACGACCCTACTGTGATAACCCCTTCCTGTCCCGCCAGACTATCCGAGGAAATCTCCGAACCCATATTACCCGCGGCGGCTATCAACATAACATCCGATTCAAGTGCATAATCAAGGGCCTCGTTAATCAGAGAGTTAACCGGCATCAAACTAAACGGCATCAATATGATCTCGGCATCATTGTCAACAGCGTAGCGAATAGCCTCCGCTACAGCTTCCGAAGAAGTTGTACCATCATCTTCAAAAACTTTAAGTGACATTATGTCGGCCTCAGAAGCAACACCCGAACCCTCCCCAGTAGTAATAACACTGGCTACACTAGTTCCATGCCCTATCACATCGTCGCCACCTAGGTCGCCACTATATACAAGTTCTATCCCCAACATATCCGCATCAACACCTGTATCCAACAAGGCTATCGTAACACCCTCACCAACATACTTATCCTGCAAAGTTTTTATACCCCCAAGATAATAATCAATATCAATCACCGGCGCGACTGTTTCCACATCGATGTGTTCTTCCACATCGGCAAGAAGCAGCGATGCCGGATCACCGGTCGTAGGATAATCTACAGGCGACGGCGGCCAAGCCGGAAGTTCATAGTCCGCAGCCAAAACAGCTTCGTCCATCGGATTTAAATGTCTCCAGTCATCTTCTCCCCCTGCCCAAGTCGGATTCATCGGATTAGAATCCCTATCAAAAGGATAAGCGTACCATTCGCTTCCTGATTTTTTTGTAACTTGTCCGCAATTCGAATAATTGTCCCATGTCTCAGAACCATCAATATCCCAGCAAAACCACAATTGATCGCCGCTACTTTCTAGCTGGTGATATAACCTGTATTCACTACCTACTTTCTTGTAATCGTAAAGAGTTCCGGAATTATTATCATATTTCTTGTAACCTATTTCATTATTGGCATCCCATACAATCGCGTTATAATCCGCGTAGTAATAATAGTAGTAACCTGGGTATAAACTGTTACTTTCAACAACCTTTGCTTTTAAATTCGTTCCATCGTAATAAGCTTCATTCGTAAAAAGCTTGCCGTCGGTAGTATATGTTTTATATATTCTTCCGTAATCTTCGTTGACATCTATAACACCGCTTCCATCATGATCAAAATTTCCATCATGATATTCGTATTTAAGGTTACCATTCTCAGGAGTAGTAAGGATTTTAGACTCTAAACGGTTATCCGCATTGTTGAAATACGTGTACACCTCGTTATCGATTTCTTTTGCGATAAGTACACCGTCTTCATTATATGTGTATTTAACTATCTGTGTCGTCCAAGCATCATCTGAATAACCGTACACTATACGTGCTTGATCATTAGCTGTACCCGCGTAAACGATCGACTGGCTTAACGTACCGTCTT
>CAYZXR010000142.1:0-2420 GCA_964482475.1 uncultured Planctomycetia bacterium
TATCGGAACAACCAGTGATCATAACACTTAAAAAACACACAAACATCATTCCCAAAATTCTTCTTTTCATTTCTTATCCTTTCAACTCGGTCATTGCAATACCTTTGATGATATATTTCTGGAACAACAAATAAACAACAAGCATCGGCAGCGTCGCCACAACGGCGCCGGCCATTACCATAGCATAGTTTGCGCCAAATTGACCAGTCAAAACAGCTAATCCCAACGGCAAAGTACGCATCGAACTCGTGTGGATTATTACCAACGGCCACACGAAATTATTCCACTGCTGCAAAAAAGTAAATATCGCCAATGTCGCCAAAACAGGTTTAATGAGAGGTAGAATTACCTGCACATATATCCTGAACTCGCTACACC
This sequence comes from uncultured Planctomycetia bacterium, assembly GCA_964482475.1. Taxonomy (GTDB): domain Bacteria; phylum Omnitrophota; class Gorgyraeia; order Tantalellales; family Tantalellaceae; genus JAHJBY01. The sequence continues at coordinate 379 of CAYZXR010000142.1, forward strand.
CGTCAATTCTGGCGGCATCGATAATGTCGTCCGGAATGCTGTAGATGAACTGGCGAGTAAGAAAAATACCGAACGCGCACCAAGCCATAGCCGGTATAATGAGTCCCCTATATGTGTTAAGCCACCCAAGGTTCTTTACTATGACGAACCCGGGAATAATATTGATCTGCCAAGGAATCATAAGCGATACTAGAAAAATAAAAAATATTTTATCTCTTCCCCAAAATTTATGTTTCGCGAAAGCATAGCCGGCCAAGGATGTCGCAAAAACATTAAAAAGGGTTATACTGCCGGCGACAAAAAGGCTGTTAAACATATATCTCACCATCGGTACCATCCTGAATAGATCCTTGAAGGGTTCCAATGTAGGGTTTTTCACTATAAAGCTCGGAGGAAACGCTTGTATTTCGGATAGTGGTTTTATTGACGTCACAAGCATCCATAAGTACGGTACGACCATTGTGGCAGCACCCGCGATCAAGAAGGCATAGATACATACCTTTATGACTAGCGAATCTTTCCTTATGCCTGCATTGTGTTTTACCATACTCTTCTTTACGTCCTTAGTAATTTACATGTGTATCTTTGGCAATGGCTTTATTTGCCATCGTTATCAGAAAAACACAAAATGCCACTATATACGCTAACGCTGACGCATATCCCATATTGAATTTCTGAAAACCCTGCTCATACATATACGCCACGATCGTAAGACCTGAATTTAGGATACCACCAACTCCACCCTGCCCACCTGTCATTATGTAAACCTGTTCAAACACCTGAAAGCTGAAAATAAAACTCATCATTGATACAAAAATTATGGTTGGTTTCAATAGCGGTAAAGTAACATGAAAAAATTTACCCCAGAAACCCGCTCCGGCTATCTCCGCCGCCTCATACATCGTATTGGGTATCGTCTGAAGTCCTGCAAGAAAAAGAATCATATTGTAACCCACACCCGCCCATACGGACATTATCATGATCGAGGGGAGCGTCCATTCAGGCGACACCAACCAATCAATCGGCTGACCGCCGAGTTTTATTATAAAATAGTTGAATAACCCATACTTCTCACCCGCGTACAACCATTTCCAAATAACGGAAACAGCGATAATAGCTGTAACCGTCGGTAAAAAGAATATGGACTTGAAGAAATTCTTGAATTTGATCTTCTGGTCTATTGCCACGGCCAGAATAAGCGAGATACAGATTCCTAAGGGAACTACACCGATAACGTATATAACTGTGTTTCCTATAGACTTCCAAAACAACGGATCATTGAACAAAATATTCCGATAATTTTCTAATCCCACAAATCTGGGGGCATGAACAACATCGTATTGTGTGAAGGAAAGAACGAATGAGGCAAACAATGGAGCAAGCTGAAATATGAAGAATAATGAAAACGGCAACGCTATGAAGAGATACGATATCTTCTGCCGGTTTAATTTCTTTAAAAAGGACTCTTGTTCCACCAATTTTCCTTCCATGTTTATATTTATTAAAATCTTTTATAAAGAGACACAGAACATTATTGTACAGGAAAACCCATATCGTGTCAACGCATGTGAAGAAAAATATGGGCAATTCATCACACCCTATGAAATCGGCGTAAATGTGTCAATTATAAGGGTATTTTCCTGCGCCTGTATCTTGAAATCTCCCACACTGGCCGGAATAAGCAACATTTCCCCTCCCGGTACAGCCCGCGGTATATCATGATTTTTTTCGCTAATGATCACTGTAGCCGAACCATGTATAACAGTGAGTATATGGTAACTTTTTATTATATTATATTCCAGCTCAGTATTAACATTCATGGTTATTCTGTCAACTTCCATCCCCTTATCTTCAAATCCCCCCGGAAGTCGCTCTATCTTAACACCATCGCTTGAGGAAACCATTACCGGTTCCTCCGTCTCCCAGACTGTGGTGTTCATCTCATTGATTCTATCGAGATCAAGTTGTTTCCCCGCTCCCTCGGCCGGATACCCAGGGAAATAGTACCTAACGGGATATGTCGAACCATCTTCTAATGATTG
>CAYZXR010000143.1:0-2353 GCA_964482475.1 uncultured Planctomycetia bacterium
TACCCTTAAAAATATCAGCAATTCGCCTCATCCAACTTGGCGGCTCATCGTTTGCTTCATAAAGATCATTTTCAACTTCCATAGAAGATCTGTCTTCTTTGGAGGCTTTCGCAACTTTTTCAATATTATCGTTCTCTATCTTCTGCCTGTTACCGAATATTTCGTCCTTATCAATTTCCGAGATTAGTTTTGCAATTTCTGGGTTCTGTGAATCCATTGTTTGAGCCTCTACCGCATATTCTCTGGCCCTGGTGTACTCACCCTCAGCGAAATGTTTTCGGGAAATATCGATATATCTCCGCGCCTTATTTTTATTGTTTTCTACCTCTAGCGCATGTTTCTTGATCACGCTCTGAACTTTCTGAGCGCGTGAATTGGGTACAACCCGCGTCCCATATTTTGCGATCAGTGCATCTATCTTCAGCAGAAGATTAATAGCTTCTTCATTTTTAGGATCCAGCACCAATACTTCTTCAGCAGATATCTCAGCTAGACGAAAATTCTTTCTTGAAATGGCATTTTTTGAATCACTCAAAAGTTCAACAACCCTCACACGCTGTTCTGCTTCACCTAAAATATCATGTATATCCGGTTGTGACTCTCGGCGCAAGGCTTCCTCTTCCAAGAGACGCTGCTCTTTTGCCTTCTTTTTCTCTATATTGCGCAGTTCCTTCTGACGCTTTTTCTCAGCCTGACGCTTTTTCTCAGCCTGACGCTTTTTCTCAACATCTTTCCTGGCTTTCTTTAAACTCCGCGCGTCTTTGAACTCTTTTTTAGCCTTTTCCTCAGCCGCCACCTTCGCTTCTTTTGTGGCACGCACGCGTGCTTCCTCTTCTACCCGACTTTTTTCTTCTTTTCTTCTGGCTGTTGTTATTTTTGCTGACAAATCATTCGCCGTTTTATTAGAGGAATCTAGCACTATAACTTCTTTAATAAGTGATTCGGCAAGATCAAACTCGCCCCTGGAAAAATCCGTTTTTGCCTCATTCAGAAGTTCAATAATATGAACACGGCGGGATGTTCCATCAAGGACACTGAGAATATCGGAGTTTTCCTCTCTTCTAATCGTAGCAATATTACGCAAAATATCCCCGGCCTCTTTATTCTCAGGATCTATTTTGAGTATTTTCCAAGCGTTATCTTCAGCCTGATCGTAGTCTTTTTTATCAATATCCTTTTGGGTGGTTATGAGAAGCTCAGCAATGCGGATTTTCTGGACTCTTTCGTCAAGAATGCTTAACAAATCTTTTTTGTTCGATTCTTGTACGGCAAATGCATCTCTAGTAGTCATCATTAGACAGACTAGTGACACAATACAAACAAGAATTATAGCTTTTTTTCTACCGCTATCCATTCGCTATCATTATCTCTCTTTCAATATAAAGAATAAAATATCAAATTGTTATGGAAACACTCACTCTACTGACCGGCTTCTTCCTTATTATTCTGATCTTCCTTTTTCTTCAGCCGATACTGTCTCATGTAATCTCTCATGTAAACCCTATGCCGTTCCTTGTTGGCTTCCCGATACAGCTGCAGATATTCCTTATGCTTCCTGCGCCATTCAAGTGACCGTTCCCGACATGTCTGTTTCCATGACTTGTCTTGAGATTCTTTATACTTGAAATAGTTCGGATTCGCGTTCCGCCACTGTTTCATATTGGAAAGCTGCCTTTGATACTGACATTCCAGACTTGAACATACCGTCTGATTAGGTCTGTACTTATTCGGCACAAAAGGCTTTCCGCAAATCTCACATTTTCTTTCTCTGCGCATACCTTCTTCCACAATCACACCTCCATAAACATTTCCCTACGGCACAAAGCCGCGGCACCAACAGAAGACGCTTCTTCTCCCAGAACACCCGGGATGATCTTCAAGTTATCCATTACTTCTTTTGAAAGAAACTTACCCATACTTTCCTGGACAGATCTTACAAAACCACCTTCATCCTTTTCAGTTCCTCCTCCAAAAAGAACAAATTCCACATTGAACATATTAACCAGGTAGGCCACCCTCACCCCCAACGCGAGTCCGGATCTTTTAACAAGATCTTCCGCCAATTCATCTTTTCTCTCCGCCGCTTTAAGAACAATATTCGTTGTAATGGCATCAATATCACCTTTTACCATTTCCACGATATCTGTTCCTACCCCCCTAGCAACGAGATCTTTAGTAGTATTTACAATACTAAACTGGTTCCACGGTCTGAGATACGCACCATAATTTACTTCACTATACTCATCCGCTTCAAATATAGATTCCTTTTTCAGTATGACTCCTATACCTACATCCGAATACATATAAAGAATATTTTTGCCGGCAGTTTCGGAACAAAAATCTCTATCTCCAT
>CAYZXR010000144.1:0-2317 GCA_964482475.1 uncultured Planctomycetia bacterium
ACAGGCAGTTTAGAGTTTTCAATAGATCCGGCTGATGATTTTCGTTTGAATTTTGGATATCGTTATGAGAAAAAACCATCAGATCCGCAAAATCAGCTTACATTCGACTTGAGTTATAGGCTTAACCCTAAATGGCGTTTTGGATTGTATGAGAGATTTGATCTCCAACAAAGGAAAATAGATGAACAGCAGATTTCTGTGACCAGAGATCTTCACTGTTGGGAAGTTGAAGTCGCTTATGATGTTGAGGGCGGTAATTTCTTTGAGGATGACTATACGTTGTGGATCGCGTTCAAGATTAAAGCGTTCCCGGACTTACAGCTTGGTCTTTCTCGAAGTTTTTCACGGCGTCCGGCCGGTGCTACACGGCGTTAATGAGCTCTGGCTTGTGGGTTGTTATTATATATGATATAATTCCGACTCAAACTGGGGTAGTTGTGCATAAAAAGGGGTGAAAAGGTGAAGTTAGCGATAATTGGGACAGGCTATGTTGGGCTAGTTACAGGTACCTGTCTGGCCGAGATCGGGAATGATGTTATATGTGCGGATAATGATTCCCGTAAAATAGAAGTATTGAACGATGGGGGAATGCCTATATATGAGCCGGGGCTCAAAGAGCTTATTGCGAAAAATCGTACTGAAGGCCGGTTATCATTTTCGACTGACATTGGTGAAGCTGTCCGGGTTTCGGATATAGTTTTTATCTGTGTGGGAACACCTTCCAGAGAGGACGGCAGTGCCGATCTTACAGCCATAGAAAAGGTTTCACAAGCAATAGCTGGCAGTATTAATTCTTATAAGCTGATAGTGGAAAAAAGCACAGTTCCGGTGGAAACGGGAGAATGGGTAAAGAGAACTATACATACTTTTAAAAAGGAGGAGACGGACTTCGATGTTGCGTCAAATCCGGAGTTTTTAAGGGAAGGGTCGGCGTTGGACGATTTTATGCACCCCGACAGGGTAGTTATCGGGGTAGAATCAGAACGTGCCGAAAAAATGCTGAGAGAGTTATATGAACCACTTAATACTAAAATAGTTGTTACGAATATAGAGGGAGCAGAGATTATTAAGCACGCCTCGAATTCTTTTCTCGCAACCAAAATATCCTTTATAAACGCCCTAAGCAACATATGTGAAAAGGCCGGAGCCGATGTAGATGCTGTGGCCGAAGGCATAGGTCTTGACAAGCGCATTAATACACATTTTCTGAAGGCAGGCATAGGTTTTGGCGGATCATGTTTTCCGAAAGATGTGAAAGCGTTCATTCATATTTCAGAAAAACTTGGCTGTCCGTTTAATCTTCTTAAAGAAGTGGAGCGGATAAATGAAATGCAAAAAGAGATAGCTGTAAAAAAAGTTACTGAGATGTTGTGGAATATTCCCGGCAAGGTGATAGGCGTGTGGGGACTTGCTTTTAAACCGAATACTGATGATGTCCGGTCCGCGCCAGCAATTGCTATTATAAAGAGGCTTCAGGCGGAAGGTGCTAAGATAAAAGTTTTTGATCCGGAAGCGATGGAGACGGCAAAGAGCAAGCTAGGTGATAGTGTTACATATTGCTCTGACATATATGAAACAGCTAAGGATAGCGATTGCATTATTCTTATGACAGAATGGGATGTGTTTAAAGAAGTTGATTGGAATAAGATAAAAGACGCGATGAAGCAACCCGCCCTGATGGATGGACGGAATTTATATGATCCCGACGAACTTAAAAATTTAGGTTTTAAATACGCGGGAATGGGTAGAGAAGTTTAGAATAACGAAAGGAATCATAATGATCGAAGGTGTAAAAACAAAAAAATTGAAGATTATTCCAGATGATCGCGGTAGGTTGATGGAGATTCTGCGCAGAGATGATGAAATATTTCAGAATTTCGGGCAAGTGTATATGACTACAGCTTTCCCGGGTGTCGTTAAGGGCTGGCATTATCACAAGATACAGACTGACAACTTCACTTGCATCGGAGGGGAAATGAGATTAGGTTTGTATGACGGACGTGAAGATTCCCCAACTTTTGGAAATACAGAAGAATATGTCATTTCATTAGCGAATCCGCTTCTTGTTCAGATACCACCTGGAGTTTATCATGGGTTTAAATGCATAAGCGCTGAGGAATCCATTGTTGTTAATACTGTTACGGAGCCTTACAATTACAAGGAACCCGATGAATATAGGATTGACGCGTTTGATAATGACATAGATTTTGATTGGAATAAATAATGAGATTAAAAACTGAGGTGGTATGCGTATGAAGGGTGTAATATTGGCTGGTGGTCTCGGGACAAGATTATCTCCACTTACTAAAATAACCAA
>CAYZXR010000145.1:0-2310 GCA_964482475.1 uncultured Planctomycetia bacterium
GAATTTGCCCCATCAGTCCGGGTAAACGCCATTGCACCGGGATTGATATTGCCGGCAAATATAGAAGAGTACTTTAGTTATGTAGCTGATTTTGATAATAAGGTGACGGGTAGAACAAGAATAGGTACGGGAGAATTTACTGATTCTTTAGCTCTTGATAGATATACTGAATATTCGTCTAAGTTGATAAAGCTTTTTCGTGGCATGAAGAATCTTGTTTTGGAACTTAAAACTAAAGTTGCGGAGATAGATAATATCTTGAAAGAAGAACCGCATGAGAATATAGTTATTTCATGGTCTGTAAATGATAAAAAGGTTGCTGAGAAATATGAACAAGGTGGATCAACTATTGAGGAGAGAATAGACGCGGCTTGTCGAGCGGCGGAGAAAGGCTATAAAATCGGGTTTCATTTTGATCCGATCATTTACTCGCGAGATTGGGAAAATGGATATAAATCCATTGTAGAGGAAATCTTTTCGATAGAGGTTATAAGAAAAAATACAGTCTGGGTTAGTTTGGGAACACTGCGATATACTCCAGGGATGAAACAGGTAGCCGAACAGAGATTTGCGGATAACAGTTTGTATTATGCAGGGGAATTTTTTGCGGACACTGACGGGAAACTTCGTTATTCGCGAGAGCTGAGAATTGATATTTATAGTAAGATGGCAAAGTGGATAAAAAGTTTTGATACTTCTTGTTGGGTATATCTTTGTATGGAACCGGAAGATGTTTGGAAGATGACTCCGTTGAGGGATACTGATCGCACTTGGAAAGGTTTCAGAAAATAGATGCTTGGTTGTAATCTGAGTAATCTTTATGTGGACAAGGGGCAAAGCCGGGAATTGAAATATATGGATAAAGGGCGGACACACAGGTCCGCCCGTACGCGCAGGTAGGGGCACACCTATGTGTGTGCCCTGGGCAAGTGAATGAGTAGGGGTAAAAAATATTTCGCTCTAATGTCTAATAAAAACAATGAAAAATATAACGGAATATCTATGCGAAAAATACGGGAAATGGGGTTGGCTAGGTCAGCGTACGCATGATGCTTCTGGGATTAACAATATCTTGCCGCTTGATTTTATTGTTAGCTGTGATTATGGCCAAGATGTTCCGCTATATTTTCGAGAGAAAGGTGTTTTTTCAATTGAAAAACAGAATGGAATAAGAAAGGATTGGTCCAATGAACATCTTAAAGATAGCTTGCAGGGGGATATGGGCCGTGAGGTGTTTAAGAGATGGGACGACTGTGTTAAGGATGTTAACATCCTGTGTTATCGTTCTCTGGCTAAGCTTGAAAAAGACAATGAGTTTTTATCCACAGACCTTTCTGTTTACGCGGTTCCAGAACTATTGAAAAAACATTTTGATAATAAAGTGACCTTGTGTAACAAATTACCGAATTTGCCGGTATCCGCCATTTTTTGCCGGGTTGAACAGCTCGGAAAAGTGGATTTCAAGGAATTGCAAAGAGAATTCTTATTGCCGTTTGTTGCTCAGTTTCCGTATGGGTCTTCCGGAAAATTTACTTTCATGATCCGGGAAGAACAAGAGTTTATAGATTTGAGCAAAAAATATCCCGGTCAAATTATTACGGTCAGAAAATATATTAATGGGTTTTCAATTAATGTTAACGGGGTTATTGTTTCCGGATCTGGAGGACCTAAAACTTTTTGTTCTTTTCCGGCGATTCAGATTGTAGGTGCCGCTGCGTGCTCAGTTTGATCTGGCCACTTTATCACAACGTATTGGTGAAGGGAACGCGGATACTGCTCGGGGGCCTTGTCTTGCCTCGAGATGGAATGAATTTATGGACAATAACCGTGAATGGCTTATAGATAGTCTGGCTTATTATTCGTGGAAGAAAAGATAAAAACGTCGTTATGTAAAAGTCATATCAATGGATGTAATTCTATGAAAACATTGGTGGTTGTTCTACTGATTTGCCTAACCGGTTGCGCAAATCTGTCTGCTTATCAAAAAGCTCAAAATATTACACTAAAAGCGAACGAAAACGGTTTTAAAAAGATCGATGTGGATACAGGAATTTTCACTATTCGCACTTTTTCAAAGATAAGCAATACTGAAGGTTCTATTCATTTCTATATTGAAGGTGATGGTAGGGCGTGGATCAATAAAAGGCGCATATCGCAGGATCCAACTCCCAAAAATGATCTTGTACTCCAGCTTGCATCCATTGATATTGCTGAGAATGTTGTTTACATCGCAAGGCCCTGCCAATATACAGGTGAAGAAAAAAATCCCGCATGGAACAAAACATATTGGACGGATAAAAGGTTTTCACA
>CAYZXR010000146.1:0-2278 GCA_964482475.1 uncultured Planctomycetia bacterium
ATGTCTTCAGTCACCACAGGAAATTTCATAATAAATGTTGTGCCTTTGCCGGCGATTGGATCTTCACTCACTGGAGATTCAATTTCCAAAGTACCTCCAATCTCCTCGACCCTTTTAAAGATTATGGGCATACCTTTACCCCCACTCATATTCGTCTTTTCTTTTGAGGAGTAGTATTCACGATTCATGATCTTATTCAACACTTCTTCCGTCATACCTGGCCCATCATCACTATAACTAATAACTATATACTTACCACTTGCGTCTGTCTCCGTAGATAACACTACTTTGATCGTAAGCGAGGCACCTTCAGATTTGGCATCTATCGAATTATTTAAAAGGTTCTCCGCTAAATATTCCATATTCTTCACACTTAACAGACTTTTATCATACCAGTTAGCCCCAGGTGCGGAACTTTCTTTAAGCTCTATTTCCACACTACCTTTTTTCCCGGCAATTCGTTGTTTAATATTCCGCACGAAATCATAACATTCCGCAAGTCTATCCGCCGACCCAACACTCTCCTCTTTCCATCTGTGCAAAAGACGTAAATTCCATTCATTTTCCTCAAGCCGAGACCCAAAACCTTCTACAATAGATCTCTTCACCCCTCCTCGAACAGTTTGTACCTCACGTTCATCTTTCATCAATTCATAGATCTTCTTATTGTAGGTGTATGTACTGTTCACAACCTCTATGATTTCATCCACCACCATCAACGCTAGCTTCGGATCCCCCTTGAAATCAAACATCTCCGTAAGGCTTCCTATGAACTCCAGTTTGCCCGTAAGCCCTTGCTCTTGTTCTTCAGCAATAAGAGAGCTAATTCCACTATGTCCCGAATCTTTATACAACAAGAGAAAATGATAAGGCTCCACAATATGTTCCAAATTATGTTTAAAAGTCCCTTCACTCGCATTTTTCATGGCACCACTATACCGCTGTTCTTCTTCCTCAGTTAAACTTGCATTATAGCGAGCTATAGAAAATGTCTCGACAAGAAATATCAATTGTCCAATAATATCTTCTCCACGAGCTCTGGCTGTCTTAATAGCACTGGTTAGATCTTCTCTCTTCTCACCCCGTCTTTTCCATAAAAAGAATTCGAGGAGATTTTCCATAAGCAGCATGTCATCGTCTGTCAGCCGAACCTTATCCTTCATCGCCATAAGTTCATCAAGCGTAGCTATTTTCTCTTCACTATTTAGAACATCCAAGACCGAAGGCCTGTCTGATGCGTCTTGCTCCACCGCAACTATGCTGACTATGTCCTTTTTTGCCTCTTCGACCTCTTCCACCCTCACATAAACCTTCGTCCCGTCTCCGAGAGAAATGGTCACATCGGGAGAAACGTTATTTCTTTCATCTATGTAAAAAATGTATCTGAATTTTCGGCCGCTTTCGTATTTCATCGGAAGGGTATATTCATCGGTACCATTAAACCTAAGTCCTTCAACATCAAAGCCGGCAAGTATAGCGTCCCCTCTTTGAGCGATCACCCTCTCTTCAGTGTCAACTATCCTTCTCATTTCGGGTATAAGGGCAAGGTGAGAAATGCCACTTTCTATCTTAAGGCAATCTGCAAAGACTTTAGCCATATACACGAAAGCGGATTTATCCCTTAACTGATTCTCAATATCAAGATTTACAACAACAATGCGTTCATTATCCTCAAAATTAAACTCTGCAACACTATTAAGAGAGACCCTGACTTCCGTCCTTGTCCCCTCATCCTGGGGATACCACTTTACAGTTCCTATAGCAATGTCTTCATTGCTTCTTTTTAACGGCCTACCTTCTCTAACCATACCATTATCAGTAACCGCTATAACAAGTTCTTCCCCGTCGATAAAAGCTTCCAGTGTAATACGTCCTGTGAAAAAATTTGAAAGGTCTCCAAAATCGTTTGACTTGGCGAACACCGCCATGAATGAGTCATTAATAAGCGCTTGAGCTGTCTCACTTAAATCTGATTTCTCAGTTAATTTTCCGTATACATCGTCAGGTAGCACAAACTCAATCCAAAATTCCTTCCATGCCTCATCAGCAGATAAATCAGCTTCTTTGTAATCATTTAGATTTATCTTAATTTCGCTAGCGATACCCGGAAGTACAGTTGCAATGGGAGCAAAACGGCTCCCGGCTGACAACTTCGAGTTGGAAGACGCTCCATCATTAGTGCGGCCATACTCCGGCAAACCATATGCTACATTCGAGACAAAGAAAGCCCCTATTAATAATATTGATATTAGTTTTGTAAAATAATTATGATTAGTCC
>CAYZXR010000147.1:0-2262 GCA_964482475.1 uncultured Planctomycetia bacterium
TGATACACTTGTGCTGAAGTAAACGTTAGAACAACTAAACGGAGGTGTTTCATGGCAGAGGGATATTGCGTAAAATGTAAGGCCAAGAAAGAAATTAAAGATGGTCAAGAAGTAACAATGAAGAACGGAAGAAAAGCTATGAAGGGTAAATGCCCGGATTGTGGGACTGGGATGTATAGGATCCTTGGTAAATAAGGGTCTGTTATAGTATGCTATTGGCGGCTAAAAAAAATGACAAGGCTCGTGAGACTGCCTTGCTTGTATCTGCGTTAGCGTTGGAAAAGAAGGGCCGCGATATCGTCCTCTTGGATATGGGGGGGATTTCGACGTTTTGCGATTGGTTTGTGCTGGTATCGGCCGGTTCTCCACGAATGGTCAAAGCTATTTCCAAGTCAATAGATAAAGGTCTATCCGCGAAAAAAATCTCTTCCATAAACATTCAGGGACGTCAAGACCCCAATTGGGTTCTGATGGATTATGGTGATGTTATTGTGCACATTTTCTATACGCAGACTAGAGAGTTCTATGCGCTTGAAAAATTGTGGTCTGACGCTCCCCGAGAACAATTTGATGATAAATGTCTAAAAAAGACTCCATAGGAAAAATTTCAGAAATCATATTGAAGGCGTTTAAGAATGTTTTCTTGGAAATGTGTCCGGAAGCTTCTTTGCCTCTTATTTCAGAAGACCATTTACAAGAGCCCAAAGACAAACAGTTTGGTGACCTGACGTCCAATATTGCTATGCGTGTTGCGCGAGCAATTGGTGCGCCTCCGAATGTTATTGCTGATAAGATCAGTGTGCATGTTTCCGACATGTTGACTTCAGTTCCTGAAATTGACAGGGTGGAAACTAAAGGCGGTTTTGTAAACATATGGTTTTCCGAAGTTCACTACGCTAATTTGCTTAAAGATATTAAGAAGAAGAAAGAGAGATTTGCTTCTTCTGACTGCGGAAAAGGAAAGAAGGTTAATCTGGAATTTGTCTCCGCAAATCCTACCGGTCCTTTGACTATTGCTCACGGCAGACAGGCGGCAATAGGTGACGCGCTGTCGCGTATGTTAAGATTTAACGGATATGACGTTACAACTGAGTATTATCTGAACGATTTTGGCAGGCAAATCAACCTGCTTGGTAAATCGGTTGAAGTGCGTTACCGCAATTTCTTTGATAAAAATGAAGATATGCCTGAAGAGGGGTACATGGGTGAATATATTACGGAAATAGCGGAAGAGATAAAGCAAAAAAAAAGTGACAGTCTTCTTGAAAAGGGTCCAGCTACTGAAGAGTTTTTTAGAAAATATGCTGTTGATTATATGATGGAGTTGATTCATAAAGATCTTGAGGATTTTCGTGTGAAATTTGATGTTTGGACAAGCCAGGCTAAGATTGAGGGCCGCGACAAGGTATCCAATATACTTCAAAAACTGGAAGAAAGAGGGCACATCTACAAAAAAGATGAGGCAACGTGGTTCAGGTCAACAAGTTTCAAGGATGATAAAGATCGTGTTGTAATAAAAAGTGATGGTGCATATACATATCTAGCGCCGGATATTGCCTATCATAATGACAAATATTTGAGGGGGTATGACTGGTTGATCGACCTCCTTGGCCCGGATCATCATGGCTACATAAAACGGATGAAAGCGGCGGTTCAGGCTCTTGGGCATGAAGCGAAAACATTGGATATTCTTATAGTTCAGTTGGTGACACTAATGCGTAACGGTGAAGTGGTATCTATGTCCACCAGAAAGGGAAAATTTGTAAGATTACGTGAGGTAATGGACGAAATAGGCACGGATGTTACCCGTTTCTATTTTTTAATGAGGAAACTGGATAGCCATTTAGATTTTGATATAGAGCTTGCAAAAAAAGAGTCCTCAGATAACCCGGTTTTTTATGTACAGTATGCCCATGCCAGAATATGCAGCATACTCAAGCATAATGAAAAAGAAGAGACAAATGTTTCTTCAAAGAATGCTGATCTTAAACTATTGACTGAAAAGCAGGAAAAGGAACTGATGAGGAAGTTGGGTGAATTCCCGATAGTCGTCAGATCAAGCGCTGAGAACCTTGAGCCTAGCAAACTGATAACTTACCTCAATGAGTTGGCCAGAAGCTTTCACTCATTTTATACCGAATGCCGTGTTGTTTCAGAAGATGCCGGGCGAACATCCGCCAGATTATATCTTGTCGAATGTGTGAAGATAGTCCTGGTGAATGGTCTTGGGCTTTTGAATATCACACTTCCTGAAAAAATGTA
>CAYZXR010000148.1:0-2259 GCA_964482475.1 uncultured Planctomycetia bacterium
CCCAGCAAATTTAAAATAGTCGCGCCCACGTTCGTTAATCCCTGTGATTCAAGGGAAGCCATCTTGTATTCGCCCTTATACCCGGGATCATATATGATGAATGGAACCGGGTTAAGTGTATGAGCGGTCTTAGAAATATGTTTTCCATTTTTTATTGTAAACATCTCATCAGAATTACCATGATCAGCTGTCAGAATTACAACACCATCCATTTTTTTAATTGTATCTAGTAATTTCTGCACACAGGAATCTACTGTCTCTACGGCAGTAAGTATAGCTTTGGGTATCGCCGTATGCCCCACCATATCACAATTGGCGAAATTCAAACGACCGAATTTAAACTTACCACTATCTAAAAGTTCGGTAACTTTATCTGTAATCTCCTCTGCTTTCATTTTAGGAGCCTTGTCGAACTGAATCTTATCGGAAGGTATCTCATCATATTCTTCAAGCTTTTCACACACATATCCGGATTTATTTCCATTCCAAAAATATGTTACATGTCCAAACTTCTGCGTCTCGGATACAGCAAACATCGTAACCCCAGCTGAACAAAGATACTCGCTTATGGTCTGATCTATCTGCGGAGGTTTCACTAAAAAATTCGATGGGATATGGAGATCACCGTCATATTCCATCATACCCGCATATAATACATCAGGCCGTCTCACACGATCAAACTTATCAAACGCATCGTCTTCAAATGCCCGAGATATTTCAATAGCACGGTCTCCCCTGTAATTAAAAAAGACTACCACGTCACCATCGGCAATCTTACCTATCGGCTCTCCAGACTCCTCCACCACAAAAGATTCCATGTACTGATCTGTCATCGAAGGATCTTCTCTGTAGTATGTTTCTACCGCTTCAGAGGCCGAAGAGAATTTTCGCGCGTCTCCCAAAACATGAGCATCCCACCCTCTTTTGACCACACTCCAATCGGCATTATATCTATCCATCGTTGTCACCATACGTCCACCACCTGAAGCAATCCTATAGTCATAATCTTTCTCGTTATTTATAGCGGATAAGATTTCTTCTATCTGCTTTATATATGTCAACGCGGACTTCTCAAGAACATCCCTTCCATCAAGAAGGGCGTGTATCCTCACTTTTTTAACACCACTAGCGGCAAGCTGGTTTACCATCGCAATTAATTGTTCAATATGCGAATGGACATTACCATCAGATAGAAGACCGATAAAATGAAAAACCCCATTGTTTCCTTTAACCTGTTTGACCATTTTTTCCCACAAATCGGTCTGAAAAATAGATCCATCTTCTATCGCATTATTAACAAGTTTCGCACCTTGGGCAAATACCCGTCCGGCCCCAAGAGCGTTATGTCCGACTTCGCTATTGCCCATATCGTCATCTGTTGGAAGTCCAACCGCCTTACCATGTGCTTTGAGTTTTGTGAAAAATTCGCTTTTGAATAATCGGTCGAGACACGGCGTCTTCGCGGAGTATACCCCGTTTGTTTCGTCCTCGGCCCCAATTCCCACCCCGTCCATAATGATCAACAACACAGGACCTTTACGCGGCGAAAACCCCTTCAGCTTTTTTAATTGCAATGACATTATTACCCTTTCTGTTGCATATATTCAAAATATACGCTGTTTTATTAGATTACGTGCGGACAACCATGACAGTTATATCGTCATGCTGTTTTGCTTTTCCGGCGAATTCAGCCACATCATTTTGTATCTCTTCAGCGATATCTTTGGAAGAACTTGTTCTCATGTTTTTAACCAATTTTAATAATCTTTCTTCACCGTACATATCACCTTTGAGGTTCATCGCTTCAGTAACACCATCAGTATACAAAACAAAGATCTCTCCAGGTCGATATTCCATAGTTCTGCCCGAATAGTTTCCCTCCAGAATACCCAGCGGCATTCCATCTTCAACTTCCAGCCATTCCTCCTTACCGTCAGCGTCCAAATACAATGTTGGATTATGCCCGCCTGAAGCAAAGTTGACTCGCTTTTCTTTCGTATCAAAAATCATACAAGCAAGTGTTACGAATAGACTGCTAGCCCCCTCAATCACAAGACGATCGTTCATGCTCCTTACTATCTCTTCCGCTTTTCCCTGATTAACGAAAGTTTTAAAAACACTTACTACTTTCGCCATGAAAAGTGCCGCAGGAACGCCTTTCCCGGATACATCTCCCAGCATAATGCATAGTCTATCCTCATCAAACTGAGCGACATCATAAAGATCTCCGCCCACCTGCCATGCGGTTAACATATTAGC
>CAYZXR010000149.1:0-2249 GCA_964482475.1 uncultured Planctomycetia bacterium
AATATGCCAGGAGTGTTACGGATATGGATGTCTTCGCCGTAGGCGATTGTTCATGTAAACTTGATTTTTATACTCGTAAAGCCATTCCGGTAATGTTGGCATCAACGGCGACGGCGGAAGCCAGAATAGCGGGTGCGAATCTATATCAGATAAAAGTAGTTCGTGAGAACAAGGGGACGATTGCTATTTATTCTACGTATCTTGATGGATTGGTTCTGGGGTCGGCTGGGCTTACGGAACAAACCGCACGGAGTGAAGGATTCGAGATAGTGGTAGGTGTCTCTGACGGTGTCGATAAACATCCGGCGTCGCTTCCGGGCGCTTCTCAGGGTAAGACAAAATTGATTTTTTCCAAACAATCCGGGATCATACTGGGCGGGCAGGTAAGTTGTGGGATGGCTTGTGCCCAGCTTATAAATGTCATAGGTGTTGCTATACAAAAAAGGATGTCGTTTACGGAATTGGAGACATTGCAATTTGCTACGCATCCTTATCTGACAAGTGCGCCAACGATGTATCCTATTGTGATGGCCGCACAGGATGCGCATAGTAAGATAGCGCAGTAATTAACGATAATATTTTTCTAAAAATTTTTCGCAGAATCAGTATGCTTATTTTTAAAGTAGACGGAAATGGTTCATTTTTTACAACGGTATTTCCCGCACTCGTATGGTCGTTCTGCCGTCCAGTAATTCCATATTTATCGGAACAAAATAATTTTTTTCTGAATAAAATATGCGTTTCGTAGTTATTCGTTTCACTTTTTCTTTCAAGGCATAATTTTGATTACTAATGCTCGCCTTTTTATAGTCAAAAAAAGGGCAAGTGATCTATTTATAGTTAAAGAAAAAGAGAGTGAGGAGGAAAATACCCTTCCGAGGTGGACCCAAAATATCACGCAGAGCTCTTTTTGTCAATTCGAACGGTAGTTAATTGCTCTCTTGACAAAAGCAAAGAAACAAGGTATAGTTGATAATGGAAACCATTTCCAATAAGGAAGGAGAGTAAAATATGCGAATAGCTATTTCTACGGATGGTGTAGTTGTATCCGATCATTTTGGGACTCAATAAAGGGACTTTTTGAATAAATGGGACAAGAAGGGGGTAATTATGGCAGTTAAAATAGACAATGAGAAATGTACAGGATGTGCGGCTTGTGTAGAGGTGTGTCCTGTTAGTGCGATTAAGATCGAAAACGGGAAAGCAGTTGTTGGCGAAGAGTGTATAGATTGCGGTGTTTGTATAAGCCAGTGTTCGGTTGAAGCGATTACTTTGTAAAGATAAGATTAAGCAGGGGGTGTATTATGCCAGGTGGTAATGGTATGGGTCCGGCTGGGCAAGGTCCGGGAACAGGAAGAGGTATGGGAAGAGGCGGCGGCCGTGGCAGAATGAGTGGTAATAGTCCGGGTTCCGGCCCGGGGGGAAATTGTGTGTGCCCTAAATGCAAGTTAAGCGTGCCTCATGGGGTAGGAGTGCCTTGTTATAATATAAAATGTCCTAAATGTGGTGCGGCAATGGTTAAGGGATAAGAAGGACCTTCTAGATTGCATTTTTCCGGTAGCTAATAACCTATAAGACTTTGTTGTCGGAAATGGGTGAAGAGAGGACTATCTTTAAAATCATGTAAAAAATAAGGAGTTTTGATGAAAATTTTATTTCTTTTCAACCGCAATCCGTATGATGGAACAGATGTTACCTGGAACGGATTACGGCTGGCGCAGCAGTTAGTCAACCAGGAAACTGAGTTGAGGGTATTTCTTATGAACGATTCTGTTGATTTAGCCCGCGAAATTACCAAGCCGCCAGAAGGATATTTTGATCTGAGTGAAATGCTTAAAGAGTTAGTATCAAAAGGGGTACTCTTAAAGGTTTGTGGCACGTGTAAAACCAGATGTGGTGTTCACAAAGGCGAACCGTATTTTGACGGTGCTCAAGAGGCCAAAATCTCTGAGCTGGCTGAATGGGTCAAAGGATCTGATAAAATAATTACTTTCTAAAGGAGAAATAATACGCGAAGGAAAACAAATATTTTGATAATTAGCGGTGCATAATATAAAATATATCTGAAAATAAAACACTGGGTCAGTTAAGAATATGTTGGCAGGGAGGGAGCACATGGATCGTATTAATTGGAAATTCTCGAAGAAATTTGGAAGACATTGGATCAAAGTGAAATTTTATAAAGAGAAACCCGATTTAAAAGAAGGGAAAAGAATCGAAGGGGTAAGGTTCTGCGAAGCGGTAAAAAA
>CAYZXR010000150.1:0-2217 GCA_964482475.1 uncultured Planctomycetia bacterium
GAGGGCAGGTAAGAAAAGACGGACGCGTAGGCGCCGAATCCCTGCTCGCCAACCATTTTGCTACGCTCAAAGCTTTTAGCTTTGAGCGTAGCAAAGATTATTGGAGCAGTATGAAAAACGTTAAAGCGGTCATATTAGCTGCGGGGCTTGGGACAAGAATGAAGTCCAAGATTCCCAAGGTATTGCATCCGGTTGGTTCGTCTACCATGCTGGGAAAAGTAATTAGCTCTTTGAAAGAAGCAGGAATAACGGATATTATCGCGGTAGTAGGCCACGGTGCAGATCTTGTAAGAAGTCTTTTTGAAAATGAGATACAATTTGTGGAACAGAAAGAACTTCTTGGAAGCGGCGACGCGGCGAAGACCGCGATGGAGAAGATAGGTGATTTCGATGGTGATATTCTTGTAACATGTGGAGATACGCCACTTATTACAGGCGAGACATATCGAAAGACCATTCAGGCGAGAAAGGACGCGGCTGCGTCATGTGCGCTTCTGACATGTGAGATTGACGATCCTTTTTCGTATGGAAGAATATTGAGGAATGACGAAGGTGATGTCTTGAAAATAGTTGAAGAGAAAGACGCCAATCAAAATGAGAAATTGGTTCGAGAAATTAATGTTGGGACATATTGTTTTCGCGGCGACAATCTTCGAAAGAATATACAGGTGATAGCTATTAACGACAAGAAAAAAGAATTTTATTTAACTGACATCATAGACATACTGCGGATGAGTGGCGGCAAAATTGTGTCGGAGTCTTGTCTCGCGGAGGAAATGACCGGAGTGAATTCACGGAAAGATTTAGCAACAGTAAATAAGGTGCTGAACGAAAAAACTATTGTACGATTGATGGAGTCCGGTGTGACAATTGTTGATCCGGATAATACACATATCGATGAAAAAGCGGAGATTGGTAAAGATACTGTAATATTTCCGCATACGGTCATAGAAGGCGATGTAAAGATCGGGACAGGTTGCAAGATAGGACCTTTTGCCAGAATTAGACCAGGATCGAAGATATCAGATAATGTCGAGATAGGAAATTTTGTCGAGATCTGTCGAACAGTAATAGGAGAAGACACTCGAGTAAAACATCATACGTATTTAGGTGACGCGATTCTCGGACGTAAAATAAATATCGGTGCTGGGACTATTACCGCGAATTATGATGGTAAACAAAAACATCAGACTGTGATAAAAGATGAGGCATTTATAGGTGTCGGGGTCATACTTATAGCGCCTATCGAGATTGGTAAGGGGGCACGAGTCGGAGCTGGCAGTGTTGTTACTAAGAATAAGAACGTACCGGACGGGATGACAGTGATTGGTGTGCCCGCGAGAGCGTATGAGACAAAAACGAAAAACTAGTTTTTTAAAACAGGAGATGAAATGGACAAGCTAGCAATATTCTCAGGAACCGGACACAGAGCATTGACGGAGTCAATATGCAAAGAACTAGAAGTTTCTCCGGGAAAATGTGAAGTAGGACGATTCAGCGATGGTGAAATATCTGTAAGGATAGACGAAAACGTTAGAGGTAAAGACGTTTTCATAGTTCAGTCCACCAATCGACCGGCTGATGATAATTTGATGGAAATCTTGATAATGGCCGATGCCTTTAATAGGGCTTCCGCGAGAAGAGTTACTGCCGTGATGCCCTATTTTGGTTATGCCAGGCAAGATAGGAAGGATCAGTCCAGGGTGCCGATCACTGCTAAGCTTGTGGCGAATCTGTTAACCCGTGCTGGAGTGGATAGGGTCTTAACAATAGATCTTCATGCCGGTCAGATACAGGGTTTTTTCGATATCCCTCTGGATCACCTTTACGCGGTAGGTGTTTTAGTAGACTATTTTATAAAGAAAGAGATTAAAGACATGGTTGTTGTTTCACCGGATGTTGGTGGAATAAAAATGGCCCGTGCATACGCGAAAAAACTAGACGCGGATCTCGCTATTGTAGATAAAAGAAGGGTCAATGATGAAACGGCTGAAGTTATGCACATCATGGGCGATGTAAAAGATAAAAATGTCGTTATAGTTGACGATATTGTAGCGACTGCGGGCAGTTTGGTAGAAGCAGTTGGCGCGCTTAAGAAGAATGGGGCGAAAGATATTTATGTTGCCATTACTCATCCGGTGTTATGCGGCCCGGCGATGGAAAGATTAAAAGGCGCGGATATAAAGGAACTTGTGGTAACGGATACGATACCATTGA
>CAYZXR010000151.1:0-2217 GCA_964482475.1 uncultured Planctomycetia bacterium
CGTATCGTGGCAGGCTCAAGATTATTGACAATCACTATTTTTTTTCCGGACAGTTCATCAATTGTATAGGACGATCGAATGCCGGCAACTATCTGACGTGTTTCTCCATCTACATCAACCGTCAGAACATATAGCCTGTCCGCGGAAGGATGCACTTTCGCTTCAACTATTCGCGCTACCCTCAGGTCAAGCTGTTGGAACTCCTCAAATGTTATCAATTGTCTTGTCCCGTGTTGTTATTTCTTATCCTCAGGCTTGCTCTTGCCTTCGGCACCTTCTGCATCAGCCGCTTTAGTTTCTCCCGCACCCTCTTCATCGTCCGCACTCTTACTCTTCTTGATCTTAAACAAGATACGTTTCACTTTAGGGAGCTTGTACACAGAGTTCTTCTCTTCGTCCCATTTGTCTTTTTCAGCAAGCTCCTTCACCTTCTCATGCCTTTTGATAACAGAACGAAATTTACCGGCACTAGCACCTAATTTTAAACTGGGATGTTGTGACATCTATTCCTCCTTACACCTATTTTTATTTTGTCGTCTCTATTGTCTTCTTATATAACAATCCGGGTATTGCTCAATAAAGTTCCCCTTTGCGTCCCGGGCCTCGCCTATGATTTTGTACCCTTGAACGTAAGCTTGATACCACTTACCTATTTTCACGTACGCGGCATCATTTCCGGCTTCCCTCAGTCTCGCTGTCTCCTTCTCAACATTTTCTTTTTTAGCAAAAGCAGCAAGTTGTATAGTATAGGTCGGTTCCGTCGGTTTAGCAACTGTTTTTTCATCAGAAACGTCAGATTTCCGCGACATATCGGCATCCGCCGCCTCTAACTCTTCCGGCTCTATTTCCACTCGGCCTTCGTTTAATTCGCGTTCTTCAACCAATCCCCCAACCTGTCCCAAAAGCGGCTCATTCTCTCCAATCTCTACCAGATTCGACGTGATCTCAATAACTTCAATATCCGTCGGAGAAATTCCTTTAATCCCACTTTTTCCTTTTTCAATACCGACAGCATACGCCACAACCAACAATACAAGTATAACTATTCCAAAAACAACAACATATTCTACCGGAATACGAACATGAGGCATAAATCTCACGGCAGGATATCTTTTTGCAAATCCTGATCGTTTTCGATCGCCTGAACCATCGGGGTTAAAGAAGTCGTTCTGAAATTGATTATCCGTCATGTTGGGAATTATTGTAGCATATTATTACAAAATCGCAAGGGGTTGTTTCTGTGAGTGGTAAATGGTACACGGGGGCGATGACCGCATTATGAACTTGGTGCTACCTCGCGAATATTGATCTCTATCCTGTCCGATTTCATGTGAAATGATCCGGACTTAAGATTTCCTTCCAATGACAGTGCGGCTCCGTACCACCCATCATTTTCAGGTGTGAGAAAAATCTGTCCGCCATTTTCCATCAACCCAGCTGAAACATCCGGTGAGAATGACATATGTACGTCCAATACAGCATCCCCACTGTCAGGGCTATAATCGCAACCACCCACAACAACAACGTCACTGGAAATAGCGTCAAAGGGCCGAATGGACACCCTGTTTTTATCCGCGGTAATAGTGAAAGTAATGACTCGATATTTCCATTTAGAACCAAGCGGAACTTTAATTAATGCGTCCATAGAGGATCCTATGCCACTCGTGCCCGATCCAGCATGAAAACGAACCCCCTCAAACTGGCAGTCAATAACAAGTTTTTTTTCGGCAAATAATTCACTCCATCTAATTCTAAAAACAGCATTCTCCGAATCAACGGCAAGTCCAGTCTTGGGAGAATCAACCTCAAGATCCTTGATATGCACTGACGTTAATGAGTTTCCTTTTTTGGCCCCATAAGACACCTGCATACCCGAAAAACGCGAGACCGAGAACATAACAATTTTGTCGACATGAAGAATCGCGACAAAAAAAAGCGCGCTTAAACATATTACTATCGCTAAAATAACAGCAAGTATTCTCAACAATTGTTTAGATACGGACATGATTCTGATTTACCCCACCTTACAGTTAAACTCTTTTTTTAAAAGTTTAAGCACATCTTTACGTTCCATAGCGCTACAGAAAGCATCAACAACTTGGGGATCAAACTGTATCCCGGAATTCTTCCTCACTTCTGAGACCGCGTCCTTCATAGAGAGCGCCTTACGGTAGGGTTTCTCTAGGATCATCGCTTCAAACGCGGACACAACTGCCA
>CAYZXR010000152.1:0-2196 GCA_964482475.1 uncultured Planctomycetia bacterium
TTCTGATTCAGGTGATCGACAAGACGTCCGGGTGTAGCAATAATAACACGTGGATTTTTTTTCAGCTTTGCCAACTGAGCCCTTATCGGAACACCGCCTATGATAACCACAGAATTTATACCAAATTTGGGGGCTATCTTTTGAAAGGTTTCCTCTACCTGTATGGCCAGTTCCCTTGTGGGAACGATTACTAGACACTTGCTATTATTGCGTGAAAGAGACTGCACCACAGGTATAGCAAAAGCCAGTGTCTTTCCTGTCCCAGTCTGCGCTACTCCGATAATATCAGTACCATCTATAGCAATGGGAATAGCCTTATGCTGAATAGGTGTCGGTTGAACAAACTTCAGCTTATCCAACTCTTCAATTATTTTAGGGGCAATACCGAGCCCGTCAAATGATTCATTTTTTCTAATTTCTTTTGTCATACTATTTTAACTCCTTATTTCCGCTAATTTAAATCAGGGTGTTACTTGCTTGCCCTCTTGCGGACATTTTCATTTAAATGTAATTTCCTTATCCTTATATTTTTCGGTGTAATTTCAACAAGCTCATCATCCTCGATAAATTCAAGAGCAAATTCAAGCGTCATTTCCCTTGGAGGAACAAGCTGTATAGCGTCATCTGATCCTGATGCGCGCATATTTGTAAGTTTTTTTCCTTTTTGAGCATTTACAACCAGATCAACTCCCTTATTGTTCACACCCAGAACCATTCCCTCATATAGATCGTCGCCCGGGCTGACAAATATCTCCCCCCTCGGCTGTAAATTATAAAGCGCAAACGCGATAGCCGCGCCACTTGACTGTGACACCATAACACCCGTCTGACGTGACGGCATTTCCCCTTTGTATATCTGGTATTCAAAAAAGTTCTGGTACATGACTCCCGTTCCTCGCGTCATGATTAGAAAATCGCTTCTAAAACCTATCAAAGCTCTTGTAGCAATAATAAATTCCATCCTGGTTGTTGCCGATGATGTCGGCGCAAGACTCTTTACTTCCGCCTTCCGAGCTCCAAGCGCCTGCATTACAGCACCCTGATACTCTGAGTCCACCTCGATGACCACTTCCTCTACAGGCTCAAGTGTTTGCTCACCCATTTTTTTTAATATTACCTGAGGACGTGATACTTCCATTTCATATCCTTCACGACGCATTGTTTCTATCAAGATTGCCAAATGTAGCTCACCTCTTCCCGAAACTTTAAAACGTTCTCCGCCTTGAACTTCATCGACCTTTATTCCAACATTTATCATTGCTTCATGTTCAAGTCTTTCACGTATATGCCGTGACGTCAAAAACCGCCCACCGTCCTTACCCGCGATAGGGCTTGTATTATGCGAAAAATTCATAGAAATAGTCGGCTCGTCTATCTTCACTGTCGGCAAACCTTTCGGATCATCAATACATGCCAAAGTCTCACCTACCTGCACATCTTCTATACCGGAGATCGATATGATATCCCCGGCTATAGCATCCTGACTCTCTACTCTCAGCAACCCCCGGTATTTCATTATCTTTGTCGCTTTTCCCCGGGCTATCGTACCATTTCGTTTAACCAGAGCTACTGGATCACCAACATTGATAGTCCCATGAAAAATACGCCCTATCGCTATGATCCCTACGTATGAATCGTAATCAAGCATTGTAACCAGCATTTGAAAAGGCATATTTGGATCAGCTACCGGCGGCAGCACTCTATGAAGGATCGTCTCCAAAAGCGGCTTCACGGACTCTCTCGGCTCATCAAGATCAAGCGTCGCGTACCCATCCTTACCCGAAGCATAAACTATTGGAAAATCAAGCTGCTCATCCGTAGCGTTTAATTCGCAAAAAAGGTCAAATGTCATATCGGCAACTTCATGTGGCCTGGCATGGGGTCTATCAAGCTTATTTATAACAAGTATCGGCTTCAGGTGAAGCTCAAGTGATTTTTTAAGAACAAATTTTGTCTGTGGCATAGGCCCTTCAAACGCGTCGACCAGGAGAAGAACACCATCTACCATCTGCAGTATCCGCTCTACCTCACTACCAAAATCCGCGTGCCCAGGAGTATCAACAATATTTAACTGTACTCCCTTATACTGAAGCGAGGCATTCTTCGACAGAATAGTAATCCCTCTTTCTTTCTCAAGAGGATTAGAATCCATTATAGTGGCCTCACCATCTTTGAAGTCATAAGCGCCTGTATATT
>CAYZXR010000153.1:0-2195 GCA_964482475.1 uncultured Planctomycetia bacterium
TGTTTGTCATTATTGCCCTTCTATGTTGTAATCCAAATTTCTTGACACTTTTCTTTCGACCTGATAGAGTTTTGCGATTTGGGCTAAAGCATATTCCGCCCCAGCTTTATCTTCCTTCAAGCTTTCTTCAAATTTACGGCGCGCATGAGCCCAGCACCCTAGGAGTAAGACACCTTTTTTTCTTTCATAAATTGAATAAGCCTGATAACCATCTGTTTGAATTGCCCCCCGGAAGTTTCTCAGGAGATTAACTACTACTTTCTGTGCTCTGGAGCCTTTGTCGTAATGAAAGAAAACCATGTTTTTGGGGACTGACCGCACCATCCATAAATAGGCTTTAACGGTTTTGTGTTTCTTGTTATTAATCACAGGTACTGTACTTTCGTCAACTTGTATATAATCTGAAGAAAGAACTTCTTCCTGCAAGCGGTTGTACAAGGCCCGGAGTAAATCACAACTTCCTTGAAACCAACCATTGATTGTAGAGGCAGGTAATGACACGCCCGTCAACTTAAAAATAGCGATCTGGCGATGAAACGGCAGGTGATACTGAAATTTATTGATCAGCAGCTCGGCCAAAAGCGATGCTCCGGCATTACTCCGCGGCAATGGCATAAGCGGAAATGCGGCGATACATATACCAGTACCTTTTTCGGTTGCCTGCTGAGCTGGTTTTGCAGCGTATTTGGGACGGACGATCCTGCGCACATAAAGTTCTCCGGGTTTGTGTTCTAGAACCTCCGTGACTTCTTGGCCGATACGTACCCAACTATCATCCACTCCTTCCGGTTCAATCACTTCTTCTTCCCTGCGAAGATGCTCTGGAAGTGGCAAGCGCACCGTTTGTTTTTTCTCTTTTTGTGGTTTGCGGCGTTCGTAAGCGATCAGTTCTTTGTCGGCTTCCCGTGCACTTTCTTCTTCTTCCGGCAGTAATTCCAGTCCTTCAAAGTCGATCTTGCGTTGGTCGGGATGCTACGGTATAAAACGCTCGCTCGAAGAACTCCATAATTTGCGCCTATACCATGCCAATTGATCGTTCAGTTTCTGAATTTTATCGTCTTTTCCCTTGACAATACCCTCCAACTCCTTGTTTTTAGACTCGATTGTATCAAGAGCTCCGTTGTCGGCTTTTCGCAGACGGGACAGTTCTCCATAAAGCTCGTCTCTCTGCTGGAGAAGCTCCTGGATTAACATATCTTTATCTATGAAATTGCTCATGTGCCCCTGTCGGATTATAAGCTACAAGATAGTGAAAACAGGGCTTTCAGCAAATAAAATCAGCATCAAAAATGCTAAATAATAAATATTTATTTCCGTTTTGTTAGCCTGCGTTTTATCTGTTTTACATCCTTGACAATCATCATCAGATCTTGCCAGCTGATGGGCTGAGATGCTATCGTTTCATCGAAAGTGGGCAGGCTAAAAACACCATTTTCAAGTTTCTTATGGTAGATTACCAAACCGCCATGTTCCAGATGCAATATTTTCATGGTTGTCAGTCTGCGGTTGACAAAGATAAAGACCTCGCCATCCTGAACGTTACGTTTCATAACTGAGGACACGATACCGCTTAATGTGTAAAAACTTTTGCGCATATCTACCGGGGCAGGATAAAGAAAGTATTGTAGTTTTCCGTGAAGGTTGAACATGTCCCTTGTTTAGTATAGGCGAATTATAGTTTTCAACAATGCGATATCAAGATTTCCCTTGAGCTGCAATTTGGTGCCATTAGGAAAAACAAATTCCAGTGACGTAGCATTGTCAACACTATCCTCACATATAGCTGGCATCTGGTTTTGATATTTATTGTTGTCCAATTGCCGAGTTCCGAACACTAGGGGTACAAACTCTGTAGGTGGCTGACTCTGCTCCAGGATTTTTTTCCAGCGATAGAATGTTGCTGGAGATATATCCTGGTTGGAACAAAAGTCACGGACGCTCAATCCCGACTCTTGATATTCTTGATATAGTTTCTTAAATGTTGCTTCGGTCATCCTCATTTCTTTTTTCACCAAAGCTATGGAGCAAAAGACTCCGGAACAATATGTACTAGACCGCATATTTACGTTTTATTTCCATTAATTAATCTTTAAAAACAGGAGTGTCAAAAGATATTAATAAACTGGCTGTTTGAAATTTTATCTCTTCCTAATGTTTTCATTGTAATTTGCGTTATCTACTATAATAATACCACC
>CAYZXR010000154.1:0-2173 GCA_964482475.1 uncultured Planctomycetia bacterium
ATTTAAAAGAAGGGAAAAGAATCGAAGGGGTAAGGTTCTGCGAAGCGGTAAAAAAGGCCATAACGTACCCTCTTCTGTTGGACAAAGGCAGTATAGTATGTGAAGGCGCGCAATATGCTTTAGGGTGGAAGCCCGACGGAAAAAATGAGATTCTAAAAAATTGTAACGATAAAAATCCTCTGCAGATGAAAGTACTAAAATCCATGTTTTCAAAGGCTTCTTATCTGGAAAAGCCTTTTGAATTTATAGGCCTGAATACCGCGGGAGAACCGGATCTTGTCGTGTCTTTTATGGCTCCACGGGAGGTTCATGAAATGGTGAAGGTCTACAACTCTTATTATGGTGATAATCTGGACGTATCTCTTTCCAACATGATGTCTGTATGCAGTGGTATTGTCGCTAAGACTTACAGAGAAGAAAAGTTCAGTTTATCGTTCGGCTGTGACGACTCTCGCAAGTTTGCTGACATGGGCAGGGATACGTTGGTAGTAGGTGTTCCGAAAAAGTTATTTGGTATGTTTGTCGGCTAAAGTGATCAAATATAGTAGTTTTTGATTTGTAAAAAAGGGGAAGATTATGCAGGATAGATCCACACAAGAATTAGAACAGGATAAACGTCTTAAAGAGAATTTATCGAAGATAAAAAATAAACTAATCGTTATTAGCGGAAAAGGCGGAGTGGGAAAGACTACCGTGGCGGTTAATCTGGCATATGGTTTGGCTATGAGGGGCAAAAAAACAGGAATTTTGGATGTGGACATCCATGGTCCTAATATTGCCAAAATGCTGGGAATTGAAAACGAAAGGCTCATGACGTCCGGTACGGAGATAGAACCCGTTAAGGTGCTGGATAATTTGAAAGCGGTTAGTCTTGCTTTGATGATAAAAGATCAGGATCAACCCATTATTTGGCGAGGTCCCCTTAAGATGATCACGATAAAGCAGCTTTTAGCTGATGTTAACTGGGGTGAACTTGATTATCTGATCATTGACTCTCCTCCCGGAACAGGAGATGAGCCGCTGAGCGTATGTCAACTTATACCGGATATTAACGGGGCGATCATTGTTACTACACCGCAAGACGTGGCGATCCTGGATTCCAGGAAAAGCGTTGGGTTTGCGAGGCACCTGAATATCCCGTTTGTGGGTATTATCGAGAATATGAGTGGTTTTGTGTGCCCCCACTGTCAGAAAGAGATAGATCTATTCGGAAGAGGTGGCGGAGAAAAAGCCGCGCTTGATATGGTGGTAGCATTTTTGGGCAGCATTCCGATCGAGCCTGATATGGTGAAATCCGGAGATTCGGGTCAGCCTTTTATTCATTTCAAGGAAGAAACAACGACTGCGAAGATCTTTGGCGAAATAATAGATAAGATTACGGAATAAAGGGAACACTTTTATGTAGGAAGATACCAATGCTCAAAGTTGTGATGATTGCTGTTGTTATATTTGTTGTTGCCGTTTTAATGTCAATGGTGGGACGCGGCGGCGGTAATTTTTATGTTCCTGTGCTGATCGCTGCAGGAGCTTCTATAAATACGGCCGCGACAAGTGCGCAATTGCTTTTAATGGTAACAGCTATAGTTGCCACCCTGGTCTTTCATAAGTATAAGACAGTTGATTGGAAGCTGGCGTTGGTTATAGATCTTCCCACGGATATAATGGCTTTTATCGGCGGGTATTGTGCGCATTATTTTGCTGCATATTATTTAAAACTTCTTTTTGCGGGGCTTTTAATAATAGCGGCTTTTTTTATGCTAAAACCAGTCAAAGAGCGTGTCAGCTATGGTAAAAGGCAGTTCGGGTATTGGAACCGTTCTTTTGGTGAATACAATTATCGAGTTAATCTCTGGTTAGCTATTCCCATTACGGCGATGGTAGGGTTTTTCGCTGGAATGATCGGGATCTCAGGGGGGAGTTTTAAAATACCGCTTATGGTGTTAGCTTGTGGTGTTCCTATGAGAATAGCGGTTGGAACATCTTCTGCTATGGTGGCCGCAACAGCATTGATGGGGTTTGCCGGTCATACTATAGCGGGTGATTTTAACTTTATATGGGTTGTTCCCATGGCCTGCATGGCGATAGTGGGAGGGTTCTTGGGTGGCAGGATTTCCATCAAAATTGATCCTGTTCGTTTAAAAAAGATATTTGCTTATACAACTTTGGCTGCTGC
>CAYZXR010000155.1:0-2153 GCA_964482475.1 uncultured Planctomycetia bacterium
AAGTATTTTATTGTACTCATCTATGGCTAATACATAAGCGCCTTGTTCGTAATATTCATTACCCGCGGCGAACAATGTTTCAGCATTGTCAAGATCTGAAGCAGGCTTTGCGGACGCAAAATGAGCGCTAAACAACGCAAACAGTAACATGGCGAATATTGCGGTACTTATTTTTCTCATAGCCTCACCTTTTCCAGATAGTCAATGACCTTTCGAACTTTTTCAAGTGTTCCTTCCGCTTCACTCCCACCCATTTGTGATGGAGCATAACGAGCCATCTCACATTCACTAAATACTTCGCGGATCATTTCCAACATACCTTCTTTACAATCAACCGGTCTTAACTTATTCTCAACAGCGGATGCCGTAACACTCCCTATTGGAAGATTGAACTTATTTCCAAGATATTCCTGATATGTTTTAAATATACTGTCATAAAACCCCGCTAAATTATCCTTCGCAAGATAATGCTGGGCTTTCTTAATCCCCTTTCTAGCCTTACCCGGGGCGAGGAGAAAGCGTGCGTATTTTTTATCTGTTCGCATTTTCTCTTTTCGATGGTGGACACCTAATAATATCAAGAATAGTATCAACGGAATACTCTGCGCACCCCAAAACAAGGGTTCACGATGCACATATCTTCCCGATGAACGTAAAGTCCCAATATTTTCTTTTACGTAAATGATATCCCTGCCCAATTTCTCCTGCGGATAAAGCATTTTCTCGCCTCCGCCCATCGAAACCACCTTAACCATCTTTTCGGATTCCGGGCGCTCAGTAACTTTAACAGCCACGGGGCCATCTGTAACGGTCTTATACTCACCGGTTGACGGATTGAAGAAACTGAAGGAAAGTGCTGGGATCTCTTTTACATTCTTCGTCTTGGGAATAAGTACCTGCTCATAGATCTTCCTGTTTTCTTTTTTAGACGCTTGCGGTTCGTACGTTTTTAGATCGTCTGTCGCTCCGACTTTCGGCGCGGTGACCGTATCCATATTGCCAGTTCCGGTTATAACAGTCCTGACTGTTATAGGATCTCCGACTTTGACATCCCGGGGCTCTACACGCACTTCCATAGCGTAATCTCCAACAGCGCCCTGAAAATCAGACGGCCTACCTTTCTTAGGAAATGGTAAAACTATTATCTCAATAGTTCCGGACTCCAATTTCATTGGATATGTCTCGTATTTCTCAAAAATACCAGAAAAGAAATCATCGCTAAAAACACTTCTCCCGAACATTGAAGAACGCCGCCTAGTGGAAGTCTTCGGAACAACAGCCTTACATCCAAGACTAGCCGGACCAATGGTGTATCTCCCTTCTTTAATTCCGAATAAATTTCTTCGGAATACTAAAACGTTATAGTCCTTCCCATCGTGCCGTTCCTGTCTTTTATCAGGTTCACTCCATTGCTCGACGGAAAAACCTTCAAAGGAAAAATTTGGATATTCTATCTCCTTTAACCCAAGATTATCGACATATAACTTAACCGTAAGAGGTACTATTTCATTAACATACACCTCACGTCTGGGGATACTCGCCACAAGAAAGACCCTGTCCCCTGTGTAGGCTTTAATAGCTTCCGTATTTTGAGATGGCGCGGATGGATGGCTTTGCGCAGAAGGTTGCCCAGAACTGGCAGAGGGAACGTTACTGCCGATCTGGCCTATCCCCGGTATAGTTCCTCCTCTTCCGCCACTAACCGATAACCTAACTGCCGGTGCCGAATATGTCTGCCCCCTATGATCCACAAAAAATGGTCCTATCTTAAATGTTCCCTCTTTTAAGGGTACAACCAAATAAGCATGCGTTATAGACTCATCAACCCGGCCATTGTTAACAAAAACCTGTGTCGAGGGACCTACATATTTTATTCTCAGCCCTTCGATCTCTGGCATGTCCGGACGAGTGGCATTTTGTGCGCCATGAAAAACTACATTAAGATAGACTGGATTACCCAGAGTCACTTGGCTTTTTTCCAAAGCTGCTTCAAGTCGTGTGCCCCTTGCCCCACAAACTGACATAAACACAAAAAGCAATAATAGAGTTATTCCAATCGTCTTCTTCATCTTAAATATCCGTTTCCTATATTAAAATTACCAGTTTTTCAGTACTTGCGGTCTTCCTGCTGCCCTTTTTTCCCGCATAGCGGC
>CAYZXR010000156.1:0-2143 GCA_964482475.1 uncultured Planctomycetia bacterium
TCAGTAACCGGCGCGCCGAAAAAGAGAACAATGGAAATAATCCAGGAACTTGAACAAGAAGAACGCGGCATATACACCGGCAGTATGGGATATATTGTCCCCTCCGGACAAGCCTCGTTTAATGTTGCCATCCGAACTGTTGCTATAGATAAAGAAGCCGGAAAAGGTGAGTTGGGCATAGGCAGTGGTATCGTGTATGATTCAAATGACAAAAAAGAATACGAAGAATGTCTTTTAAAGGGCTTTTTCCTTACAGGTGCTAACCATGAAACTAAATCCGGACAAGGAACCGCGCCGGAGTTTGATCTCATAGAAACCATGCTGTGGAAGGATGGTTCATATTATCTATTAGATCTTCATTTAGCCCGCATGGAACGAAGTACGTTGTTCTTTTCATTTCCTTTTGAAAAAGACACAATCATGGCGGCTTTAAAACAGAAGACTCGTTCTTTTAATCCCTCAAAAAAATATCGTGTCCGTCTTTTACTTAAAAAGGACGGTAAAGTTAAGATCTCATCCGGAAGCATCAAGAAAGCTCTTCCCTCTCCGGTTAATGTCTCTTTATCGAAGATAAAAACACAAAAAGATAATATCTTTCTTCGCCATAAAACCACAAATCGAGAACTATACGATAGTGAGTTTTCAAAACACAGAAAGAAGGATTGTTTTGATGTTTTATTTTTCAATGAGGACGGTGAATTAACTGAAGGTGCGATAACTAATGTCATTCTCCGCAATGGAGATGAATACTTTACCCCTCCTATATCCTGCGGCCTTCTTGGCGGAGTATACCGAGAGCACCTTCTAACATGCGGAGAACTTAACCTAAAAGAAAAGGTCCTCCGAATGGAAGACCTTAAAAACGCGGATGAAATACTGCTGATTAATTCTGTGCGGAAAATAGTTCCTGTTACTTTGGTGGAATAAAGATATACTATTTCCCCGCAAGCTTATTTTTTATGCTAAATATATCTCTGATATGACATGACTCTTCATCGATCAGCTTGTCTATAGTTCCAAGATCTTCTGAGGCGACATATCTTCTAAGTTCATGTAAAAAAAGCATGAAATCTTTTTCAAAATTAATACCCGCCTTAAGCGCGTCTTCTTCGTTAATGGTAGTTTCAAGCGCTTTTTTCTCTATCACGTCGCAGTTGAAAACATTCTCGTCAACAAGCGCTTTAAGAAAGAGTGCTCTTTCTCCCGGATAGGCTTCTTCTCTTGGCGCATTTTCCAAAGATTCCTGCCACTTATTAATTTCTAGTTTATGCCGCTGTTCATCCTTGGCGAGTTCCGCGAAAAGTTGTGATACGTGATAGTTTTCGCTATTACGCGCAAAAGCCATATACATATCAATTCCCTTTGCCTTTGCCTGAATCGCCATCTTAAGAATATCTTTTGAGGTGTATTTTTCTTCCATGGTCGGTCTCCTTGGTTGATTACAATTATATCACAAAAGATCTTTCTGGCAAATCAAGGTGAGAACTTAAAAACAGGGTCTTTCGCCCTCCCTTCGGGCAGGTGGATTGTTTTACATTCTGCAAAACAATTCTGTGAATCCCTGCACTCTTTCCCAATAAAAAAAGGGCCTTCATCTGGCGGATAAAGACCCTCTCTAAATGGTGCCAAGGGACGGAACACAAGGCTACGCAAAGCGAAGCCGCAGGATCCCGAAGCTTGGCGTGGGTTTTTGTGAGCAAAATAGGATGAAACTAAAGTTTTAGAAGATTTTGCGAGCAAAAAGACATATTCTGTTTTCTTGTAAGAGAAAACAGAATAGCAATTAAAAAACCCTTCTTATTCGGACAGGGTTTTTTAATAGTGCCAAGAGGACGGAGTTGAACCGCCGACACAGGGATTTTCCCTCCGCTTGGCCTTCGGCCAATGCTCGGGGCCCCTTCGGTCTGATTGTTCGGGGTGGTATCTTCAGACCTCGGTGTCAGTCCTTCTATAAGAATAGAGCAGGGTCTCTCACCTTCCCTTCGGTCAGGTGGATTGTTTTACATTCTGCAAAACAATTCTGTAAATCCCTGCACTCTTTCCCAATAAAAAAAGGGCCTTCATCTGGCGGATAAAGACCCTCTCTAAATGGTGCCAAGGGACGGAGTTGAACCGCCGACACAGGGATTTTCCCTCCGCTTGG
>CAYZXR010000157.1:0-2119 GCA_964482475.1 uncultured Planctomycetia bacterium
TTTGGCCGGGAAAAAATTGGAACAACTTATAGAAGCAACTAATTGAGAAGGTGAAGAATGATCCTAGGTAAGATCATACAGAAAAAACGAGAAGAAGTTGATGCCAGGCGAGCGAAGCTTCCCTTAAATATGCTTAAGGAGAAAGTCGTATCGGTTGAAAGTCATGGTGTGTTTAAAAGAAACATATCGCGGAAAGGGCATATTAACCTTATTGCCGAGGTTAAGAAAAGTTCGCCTTCAAAAGGCATAATTCGTGGAGATTTCGATCCGGTGCAGATAGCCTGGTCATATCAGGCGGCCGGGGCAAGTGCCATCAGCGTATTGACCGATGAGAGGTTTTTTGACGGTAAATTAGAATATGTCAGCATGGTGAAAGACAGGGTAAGTGTGCCGGTTTTGCGTAAAGATTTTATAATAGATGAATATCAAATATATGAATCCACGTTAGTTGGCGCGGATGCGATACTTTTGATCGCTCGTATATTGACACAAGAGGAACTGACAGACTATTTAACGATTGCCCGGGAAATGGGTCTAGATTGTCTTGTAGAGGTCAACAATGAGGAAGAACTCGAGAAGGCCCTGAAAAGCCATGCCGCGATCATTGGGATAAATAATCGTGATCTTTCGACTTTTAGGGTGGATTTTTCAAAAACGGAACGTCTTGTAAGGTTGATACCGGAAAATAAAGTTATAGTTTCTGAGAGCGGGATTGAGACCTATGAGCAGGTGATGTTTCTGAAAAGTTTGGGTGTTAACGCTGTTTTAATAGGTGAGACCTTCATGCGGGCAACAAATATCGGTCAGAAAGTCAGAGAGCTGATGGGGGAATAACAGTAGGTGTTTGTCGTAGAGATGGAAGGTGCAGAGGAAAAATGACGAAAGTAAAGATATGTGGTTTGACTAATTCTGAGGACGCTCTTTTGGTTTGTGAGTTTGGCGCTGATTTTGTAGGATTTCTTTTTGCTGAAGAATCCCCCAGATTTATTACTCCTGACGAAGTAAAGAATATTATACTGAAACTTCCCTCGGATGTTGGCAAGGTTGGTCTTTTTAAGGATCACACTTTGGAAGTAGTGAAAGAAGATGTGATGTTTTGTCAGCTGGATCATGTTCAATTGCATGGGAGTGAAAGCCCTGAATTTTGCCGGGAACTTCGGAAGATTTTGAAAACCAACGGACGGGATATTACGATTATTAAGACGTTTAAGGTAAAAGATACAGTTTTGGGGATTTCGCCAAATGAATATGATGACGTGGATTATTATCTTTTTGATACATATCATCCGCAAATGATGGGTGGGACGGGAATTCGGTTTGATTGGAATGTTTTGAAAGAGTTTTCCGGGAACAAACCTTTTTTTGTTGCCGGAGGACTTGATCCGGAAAACGTTGCCGCCGCGGTCGCGCAACTGCGGCCTTATGGAGTGGACACTTCAAGTGGAGTGGAAAAGGTTGAGGGAAAAAAAGACAAAAACAAAATCAAGGAGTTTATCCTAAATGCGAAAAATGCCTAAAGTGCCTGATAAAATGGGATATTTCGGTTCATATGGTGGAAGATTTATTCCTGAAACATTGATGCCTGCCGTTGCGGAATTAACATCGGCGTATAACGAAATATGCAAAGACCGAGATTTTAAGAAACAACTGACTTATTATTTGAAGGAGTATGCAGGCAGACCCACTCCTCTTTATTTCGCGAAGGCGCTTACAGAAAGATTGGGTGGCGCGAAGATATATCTTAAAAGAGAAGATTTACTTCATACAGGCGCTCACAAAATCAACAATACATTGGGGCAGGCCCTTCTTGCGGTTAAAATGGGCAAGAAGCGCCTGATAGCAGAAACCGGAGCCGGACAGCATGGGGTAGCAACTGCTACCGTTGCCGCGTTATTCGGTCTGAAATGTGAAGTTTATATGGGGACTGAGGATGTCAGGAGACAGAGCCTTAATGTGTTTCGCATGAAACTTTTGGGGGCAACTGTTATTCCTGTCGAGTCGGGGTCCTGTACGTTGAAAGACGCGACAAATGAAGCGATTAGAGATTGGGTTACCAATGTCAGAGATACACATTATATCATCGGGTCTGTTGTTGGTCCGCATCCCTATCCGATGATGG
>CAYZXR010000158.1:0-2081 GCA_964482475.1 uncultured Planctomycetia bacterium
ATCAAATATTTATCTACTGGCAACGAAGCATGTGCGGAAGGGGCCCTGCGGGCCGGATGCAGGTTCTATGCCGGATATCCTATTACACCGCAGAATGAATTAACGGCATATATGTCCCGACGCATGGAAAAAGAAAACGGAACATTTATACAGGCTGAAAGTGAGCTTGCCGCTATTAATATGGTCTTTGGAGCGTCTGTCGCCGGAGCGCGCGCTATGACAAGTTCTTCAAGTCCCGGTATTAGTTTGAAGCAGGAAGGTATTTCTTATATTGCGGGTGCGGAGCTTCCTGCAGTAATAGCCAATATTATGCGCGGGGGACCGGGACTTGGTAATATATCAGCCAGCCAGGCGGATTATTTTCAGGCGACAAAAGGTGGCGGCCATGGTGATTATCGATTAATAGTTCTCGCACCGGCTACTGTGCAGGAGATGTTCGATTTTACTTATGATGCTTTTAGGCTTGCCGATAAGTACCGTAACCCTGTTATGATACTTGCCGATGGTATGCTGGGCCAGATGATGGAACCTTTAGAATTTGATGACAATATTAAACCCTCCGGTATAATCCCCAAACCCTGGGCGTTGACCGGAGCCGCGGGAAGAGAGCCCCTTAGCGCGAAAAGTTTACTTTTAGGTTCCGGCGAAAAATCACTTGAGAGGCATAACGAACGATTACAGGAAAAATATAGAAAGATTGAAAAATCCGAGGTAAAAGCTGAATTATATAAAACATCTGACGCTACGAAGATAATAGTTGCTTATGGTTCACCGAGCAGAATATCTCGCACATGTGTTGACGCAATGCGTGATGCCGGTGAGAAAGTCGGACTTGTTCGTCCTAAAACATTATGGCCCTTTCCATACGACGAGATCAAGAAACTAGCTAAGGGTGGATGTGAATTTCTTGTTGTAGAGATGAGTGCCGGACAGATGGTAGAGGACGTGCGGCTTGCAGTGCAGGATGACAGTAAAGTCTCTTTTTATGGTCGCATGGGTGGCGGTATTCCGGAAGAAGAAGAAATAATAAAAAAATTAAAAAGTGGAAGGTAATAAATGCCGAAAGCGCACACAAAACCTGAATCGATGAAGCCCGCTGTAACGCATTATTGTTCCGGATGCGGACATGGTATAGTTCATCGTATTGTTTGTGAAGTTATCGATGAACTTGATATAAGGGAAAAGACGATCGCTGTCGCGCCTGTTGGATGTGCGGTGCTAGCTTATGATTATTGGAATTTTGATACAACTGAAGCGGCACATGGACGTACGCCTGCGGTAGCAACGGGTATAAAAAGAGTACATCCGGATAAACTTGTTTTCACCTATCAGGGGGATGGAGATCTCGCCGCTATCGGGACAGCCGAGACCATACATGCCGGTAATAGAGGTGAAAATATATCCATCGTTTTTGTTAATAACGGTGTATACGGTATGACCGGAGGACAGATGGCGCCGACAACCGTGCTTGGTCAGGTTACCGCTACAAGTCCGTATAGCCGAAGGCCGGAAAAGGAGGGGTTTCCTCTTAGAATAATGGAGATGATGGCGGTTCTTCCCGGAGTAACGTATCTTGAACGAACAATGCTGACTTCGCCTAAAGAAGTCCTAAAAACAAAGAACGCTATAAAAAAATCTTTCCAAAGACAATTGGATAACAAGGGTTTTTCAATGGTGGAAGTGCTGTCTCCATGTCCAACGTATTGGGGATTGTCTCCGCTTGAGTCTATGAAGAGAATAGAGGATGAGGTTGTGAAAACCTATCCAATCGGAGTAATTAAAGAGGATAAATAAGGCTGAGTGATGGATAAAGTAAACGAATCAATAATTAATGCCGGTTTTGGAGGACAGGGCGTCATGGTCCTGGGTAAATTTTTTGCTACCGCGGGAATGCTGCATAACTTTAAGGTGACTTGGCTTCCTTCTTACGGGGCGGAGGTGCGCGGAGGTACAGCACATTCTTATGTACGTATAAGCTCAAATCCGATAGCAAACCCCGCTGTTTTTAATCCGGACGTGGCTGTTATAATGAACGCGCCATCTCTTGATAAATTTGAGGATCGTATTAAGCCCGGCGGACT
>CAYZXR010000159.1:0-2078 GCA_964482475.1 uncultured Planctomycetia bacterium
CAATTCCTTCTTGACAAACACGAAAAGAGTGATATAATTTAGCACTCAGGTTTTTCGAGTGCTAAATTGTGAGGTATTTTGATGGTGATAAGTAAGAAAAAAGTGGAACGTAATCATAAAGTTTTGGCACATATTGTTAGAATATATGTGTCAACAGGTATACCGGTTAGCTCAAAGTCTGTTGCCGAGGATATGGGCGGTAGCGTTTCTAGTGCTACTATACGGAACATTATGTCCGAAATGGAAGAGTCTGGAGACATTGTGCAGCCGCATACTTCTGCCGGAAGGGTGCCTACTGATCGCGGATACAGATGTTACGTGGATCGTGTGAATAGAGACCTGCGTATGAAAAAAAGAGCGGTTATGCGTCTTTCCGGCGAATATTCCGAAAGAATAAGGAGTATAAAGGACGTAATAGAACGGACATCCGCTCTTATTAGCCGAGAATTACACCATGCGAGTGTAGTAATGTGGCCGGATGTTGGAAATTTTTATCTAAAACATCTTGAATTGATCAAAGTTAAATCAGAAACAGTACTTGCTGTTCTTGTGACAATGACAAATGCTGTTAAAAATTACATGATCCAGTTGGATCATGATCTTGAAAAGACCGAGCTGCAAAGAATTGCCAATTACATCAATCTCAATTACGAAGATGAAAAAGTGTCGGATATTGCTGACCATTTAAGAAATAGTAGTGAAGAGGCCGAAGATGATCTTGATTTCGCGGATGTTACAGATCATGCGCAACAGATAATAGAGCACCTTGTCGATAAAGACATGGAAAACGAGATATATTGGGCGGGAGTGAGCGATCTCGCCGGCGCGGCGGCATACAAGGATCCCGACACTATCAGGCACATGCTTCAGGTGCTTTCGAATCGGAGGTCAATAGCCCATCTTATGAAGGGTGAATTACCTTATCAGGGAATAAAAATATACATAGGTGAAGAAAACGAATTCAAAGTTCTAAGAAGATGCAGTATTGTAACAGCCGGGTATATGCTACATGGTAAGACCATAGGCCGTATAGGTGTCATTGGGCCGACTCGTATGGATTATGATAGTGTTCTAGGAACCGTAAGCTATTTGTCTGATGTGGTAGGAACACAACTGGAGGCGCTTAGCCAATGAAGAAACAAAAAAAACATGCCGGTGATCCAACCGGAGACGAAATGGAAGACGTAGTCTTGTCTGGATCAGAGTTTGCGGAACTTAAAAAGCAAGCCGATGAAAGAGATGAGTATTACAGTCGATGGATGAAAGTACACGCGGATTACGAGAATACCCGTAAGCGTATGGAAAAAGAAAAATCTGAGTGTGTGAGATTCGCGAATGAGATGTTGATCGCCAAACTTTTCCCGATAGTTGATAATTTTGACATGGCATTATTAGCTATGGATACGGCCAAAGATAAAGAGGCCGTTATGGAGGGGATAAAGCTTGTCCAGAAAGAATTTCATAAAGTATTGGAAGATAACGGGGTGGAAAAAATAAAGACAGATGGAGAGCAGTTTGACCCGCATATGCATGAAGCGGTTCTTGCCGTTGAGAGTGATGAGCATTCTGATGGTATGGTGACTGAAGAAGTACGAGCGGGATATAAACTAAATGATCGGTTGTTAAGGCCGGCACAGGTAAAAGTTGCAAAAAATAAAGGAGAGGATAATGGGTAAAGTAATAGGTATTGATTTAGGGACTACAAACTCTTGTGTTGCTGTTATGGAAGGTAAGGCTCCGAAAGTTATTCCAAACTCTGAAGGTGACAGGACTACACCCAGTGTTGTGGCCTTTACCAAAGGTGGGGAAAGGCTTGTCGGACAGCCGGCAAAACGGCAGGCGGTTACAAATTCAGACAATACTATTTCCAGCATAAAACGTTTCATGGGTAGGAAACATTCTGAAGTCGCGGAAGAAGAAAAATTAGTTCCGTATAAGATGGGAGAGGACAAAAATGGCAATGTGACAGTTGTTTCTCATGATAAACAGTACACCACCTGAGATCTCAGCCATAGTTTTGCAGAAGATGAAGAAGACGGCGGAAGATTATTTGGGACACGAGGTAAAAGACGCGGTTG
>CAYZXR010000160.1:0-2062 GCA_964482475.1 uncultured Planctomycetia bacterium
TCCGCATTAATCCATTCTATGCGCTTATCTGCCCTGAACCATGTCAACTGTCGTTTAGCATACCTGCGAGTATTTTTTTTGAGTTCAAGTGAGGCTTCTTCAAGCGACATCTCACCATTTAAGAAACTAGTGATTTCTTTGATGCCTAGAGCCTGCTGAGCTGTTCTGCTTAGATCTTTTTTTAAAAGCTTTTCAACTTCAGCCACAAGACCATCAGCCAACATTTTGTCTACTGTAGCATTAACACGATTATAAAGCACCTCCCGTGGAAGTTTCATACCGAACATCCTGCATTCGTAGGAACTTTCTATTCCACCGGGCTCCTTACTTTTGTTGCTTAGCGTATCACCGGTAAGCTCATAAACTTCTATAGCGCGGATGACTCGTTTAAGATCATTATGATGCAGCCTGGCAGCAGTTACCGGATCGATCCCTGCAAGACGTTCATGTAAAGCCTCGACACCTTTTTCACCAGCCTCTTTTTCAAGTTCTTTTCTGAGAGCTTCACTTTTCCCGGGCGTTGAAAAAATACCGTCCACTAGTGATTTAACATAAAGTCCTGTTCCACCGCTAACGAGAGGTATCATACCCTTCCCTATTACATTTTCTATGCATTCTCGTGCTTGATTCGCAAATTTTGCCGCGTCGTACTCTTCCCGCGGATCGATAACCCTTACTAGATGATGGGGGATCTTCTTCATCGCATCTTGCGATGGAGCCTGCGTGAGAATATCCATGTCTCTATATATCTGCATAGAGTCGCATGATATAACCTCTCCGCCGAGCCTTTTAGCCATTTGAACCGCAACGGCCGTCTTGCCGGAAGACGTTGGACCGAGAATAAATATAATCATTCTCTTCCTCAAATGATTTCCCCTTTAAGCGTAAAGGGGCTGGAGCCATTCACTTTTACACGAACAAGAGTTCCTATTAGGTCCGTATGCCCGGGAAATACACATGCGGTATTCTCGCGGGTTCTTCCGACAAGTTCTTCGTCTGACATACGGCTTACTCCCTCAACAAGTATCTCTTTCTCGCTTCCTATCATTGCTTTATTTTTCGCGCAAGAAATCTCCTTCTGTATTTTTAATAACTCATTGTTTCTCTCCTTTTTTGCCTCGTCCGACACATCATCCACAAGACAAGCGGAAAGAGCCGGAGATCGTGGAGAATATTTGAAAACAAAAGCGGAATTGTATCCTATTTCTTCAATTATCTTACGAGTCTTTCCATAATCTGATTCTTTTTCTGACGGAAACCCAACAATTATGTCCGTGCTAAGACCCACATCCGGTATCAATTCGCGCAACTCCCTAATCTTATCAAGATATTCACCAACCGTATATTTGCGATTCATAAGATCAAGAATCTTATCCGAACCTGATTGAATTGGAAGATGGATATGTTCACACACTTTATCAAGATCTTTCATGGTTTTAAATAATTTTTTTTTCGCGTCTTTGGGATGACTGGTGGTAAATCTTATTCGCTCTATACCCTCCAAATCGTTAACTGATTTTAGAAGATCTGAAAAATCTATTTTTTGTGTCATCCTTTTTCCATAGGAATTCACGTTCTGCCCAAGAAGCGTTACCTCCTTAAAGCCTTTATCGGCCAGCTGCTTAACTTCTTGAATGATATCTTTCTTAGGCCGTGAAACTTCTCGGCCTCGCACATGTGGAACAATGCAATAAGAACAGAAGTTGTCACACCCATACATTATGTTAACAAACGCGGAAAGCGTGCCATTCCTAAATTCGTGATCTTCTCCCTTTTTGGGTCTTGGGCGGTCATCTGCCGATATGACTCTTTCCCCGCTAGTAGCTTTTTCTAAAAGATCGGGAATGTCATAGATATTACTGGGTCCCGTCACCATGTCTACCTGAGGAAATTCTTTTAAAAGTAATTCGCCATGACGTTGCCCCATACATCCGAGAACAGCTATTACTAACTCCGGATTATTTTTCTTACGTGTGCCGAGTCTCTGCAAGGCTCCTACAACTTTACCCTCGGCATGATCACGCACACTACAGGTGTTAAATAAAATAATGTCCGCATCTTC
>CAYZXR010000161.1:0-2057 GCA_964482475.1 uncultured Planctomycetia bacterium
AGAGACGGCAAATTTGGTTCCCATACACGCTCTGCCACCCACGCTCCGGAAGACTCTACGGAAAACTTGTTCCGTATAAATTCGTTCATCATGGATATTTGCGCGGCTCCGTCTCTTGCAGGTATTGAAGACAATATCGGTTCATAAAAAGCACCACTTATCATCTCTATCTGACCTGATTCAACCATTTCGCGCACTGACTCCAGTATTTCCGGTCTATTATTCTCCATCCATTCCATTAGAACCCCAGAAAAATGGAAGCTCATTTTTATCTCGGGATATTCTTTCACGGTGTTTATAAAAGGTACATAACACCTATCACATATGCCTTCTATAACATGATCAAAATTACCTACCGGCTGGTGAAAATGTATCGCCATTAAAAACTCAGCTCGCATGTACATTGCTCCTTTTTATTAGACTTCAAGGGCGGGGCAACCCCGCCCCTACTATTCACGGTTCATAATCTTCTCGTACAGTCTCACATATTCCTTAGCGGAATGTTTCCATGAAAAATCATACGTCATAGCTTGTCGCATGAGACTCTTCCACAAGCCTCGGTCTTCATAATATTGCACCGCTCTCTTTATAGTTTGAACAAGA
This sequence comes from uncultured Planctomycetia bacterium, assembly GCA_964482475.1. Taxonomy (GTDB): domain Bacteria; phylum Omnitrophota; class Gorgyraeia; order Tantalellales; family Tantalellaceae; genus JAHJBY01. The sequence continues at coordinate 604 of CAYZXR010000161.1, forward strand.
GCTTCAGCGCTTATTGAATCAAATTTAAAACCGTTGCCTTTATCGTTGTCTTTATCAAAATCCGTCACCACATCATCAAGTCCGCCGGTAGCACGCACTACCGGGATAGTCCCGTATCTTATACTGTACATCTGATTAAGACCGCACGGTTCATATCGTGACGGCATGAGAAAAATATCACTCCCTGCGGTAATCTTATGCGCGAGCTCTTCGTCAAACGCCTGTACCACCTTAACTCTCTCAGGGTGATTCCGTTCCATGTCTCGAAAGATCTTATCGTATTTAGCGTCACCAGAACCCAGTATTACCAAAGCGGCATTCAAATCATCGATCTTATCAGCAACGTCAGCAAGAAAATCGACTCCTTTTTGATCCGCGAACCTACCCACATAACCGATAACAGGCCTATCCTGCGGGATTTTGAGATCAACGCTATCAATCAGATCTTTTTTACACTCTAATTTTTTTTCTATATCATCTATGCTATATCGAGTCTTAATAAATCTATCACTCTCGGGGGCCCACTGACTATAATCTACGCCATTGGGAATGCCAGATAGGTCTTGCCCCCTCGCGGCAAGCAATCCATCCATCCCACATCCAAACTCAGGAGTCATTATTTCTTCAGCATACTTACTGCTCACGGTATTTATAGCGTCTGAATAATTAATTCCTGATTTCATGAAATTAAGTTTCCCATAAAACTCTAAACCATCAGCTGTAAAAAAACTTCCGGGGATACCCAGTCTGTGCATAAATATTTTTCCGAACACTCCTTGGTATGCCAGATTATGTATAGTAAAAAGTGTTTTTATACCATTAAAAAATTTGTCTTTATTAAGAAGAAACCTCAAATAGAACGGTATCAGTGCGGTATGCCAGTCATTGCAATGAACGATATGCGGCTGAAAATCTATGGCTTCGGTGGCAACAAGTACCGCTCTTGAAAAATAACCGAATCTGAGAGCGTTATCAGGATAATCTCCTGATGAAGTCCCATAAAGATTTTTTCTTGAGAAATATTTGTCTTTTTTCACAAAGTATGTCGTAACACCATCGGCACAATGTGAATAAAGATCAAACCCGAATATTCTTCCTGAAAAACGATGTTTGATCCCGGCAGCTATTTTTTCAAGTTTTATTCCGCTTTCAATTACAGACTTATACAACGGCATAATAACCCGTACGTCGATGCCTTCTTTTGCCAGAGCCTTTGGTAAACTGGAAGAGACATCCGCCAGACCACCGGTTTTCGCGAATGGAAACACTTCAGAAGAAACAAAAAGAATTCTCAGAGGTGTCTTATTCGTATTATTTGTTCCATGCTCGCTATTCATTACGTATATGTTACCTTTCCGTTAAAACTGCTTTCCAGGGAGGGGTGACCCCGCCCCTACTATTCACTATTCCCGATTCAATATCTTAGAAATAACTCTCGCCAAAATACCGCGCCG
>CAYZXR010000162.1:0-2055 GCA_964482475.1 uncultured Planctomycetia bacterium
TAAAGATTACGATGAGGTTATTCATCGGGACAATTTAGTTATCTTAGAAGATTAAGTGTATTTGATAGGATTGGAGGATATATGGGTAAAAACTCAATGAAAGATATTGTTGAAAAGGCGCGGAAAGCCGCTAGGTGGCTTGGCGTTTTATCCACTACCGAGAAAAATAGGATACTTTTCGCGATGGCCGAAGGCATAAAAGTCGATGCAGATAGGATTAAAAAGGCGAACGCTGTGGATGTTGCGAGGGCTGAAGAAAACGGAAAGAACTCTGCGTTTATCGATCGGCTGAAATTGGACGATAAACGGCTTGATAGTATTTGTTCAATGATAAAGGATGTTGTCGAATTAGTAGACCCTGTTGGGGAAGTTTTGGAAAGATTGGAAAGGCCGAATGGTCTTGTGATAGAGAAGGTACGTGTGCCGATAGGTGTAATTGGTATTATTTATGAATCACGCCCGAACGTGACAGCTGATTGTACAGCTTTATGTTTTAAATCGGGAAACGTTGTGATTCTGCGGGGCGGGAGTGACGCGATATCTTCAAATACAGCTATCTACCATGCGATGAAAGAGGCTGCTTCAAACGCGGGTCTGACGGAAGCGGCATTTATCCTTTTGGAGGATACTTCGCGGGCATTAGTAGATGAGATGCTTAATGCTTCAGGTGGAATAGATCTCATTATGCCCCGTGGTGGTGAGTCACTTATACGACAGGTGGTTGAGAAAAGTCGTATTCCGGTGATCAAACATTATAAAGGGATATGTCACGTGTATGTGGATGAATACGCGGATCTTAATATGGCCGAAGAAATATGTTTAAACGCCAAAGTTCAGCGTCCCGGTGTTTGTAATGCCATGGAAACTATGCTGGTGCATGAAAGTGTGGCGCATGAGTTTCTTCCAAGCGTTGTCAAAAGATTGCTTGATGAGGGAGTCACAATAAAAGGTGATGCTGCTGCCAGGGAAATACTCGGATCTGGGAATATAGATGAAGCGTGCGACGACGATTTTCATACGGAATATCTTGATCTAGTTCTGAACATTCGTGTGGTAAGTTCACTGTCAGAAGCGGTTGATCACATTGCGGAATTCGGAACAGATCATTCTGATGCGATAGTAACGGAGAAAGAGGAGAACGCTTTAGAGTTTACGAAGCGTGTCGATTCGGCCGCGGTTTATGTGAATGCGTCTACGAGGTTTACCGATGGTGGTGAGTTCGGTAAAGGGGCGGAAATTGGTATAAGTACTGATAAACTTCATGCGCGTGGCCCCATGGGGCTCTCCGAATTAACGACATATAAATACGTTGTAACAGGTACTGGTCAAGTAAGAAAATAATAAAACAAAGAGGGATTAATGCGGATTGGTATGCTGGGCGGGACATTTAATCCGCCGCATTTAGGACATCTTGTGCTTGCCGGAGAATCTTTGAGGCGCTTTGAGCTTGATAAGGTGGTTTTTATCCCGGCCTTTATACCGCCTCATAAGGATGTAGCATATGGTGTGTCGCAGCAAGACAGAATGGAGATGGTACGACTTGCCGTTGCGGGTGAACCAGCTTTTGAAATATCCACGTATGAAATAGACAAAGAGGGCATATCGTACTCGATAGAGTCCATTGAGCATTTTCAAAAGGAGAACGGATCTCTCGCGGAACTTTTCTTTTTAACGGGTGCCGACTCGATATCGGTTCTTTCTACATGGAAGGAAATAGGTCGTATTTTAGAGCTTACGACTTTTGTGGTTGCCTCTCGCCCGGGGTGGAGGATAGAAGGTCCATATGAAGGGGAAGTAAAACATCTTGTTATTCCAGAAGTGGATATTTCATCCAGCATGATAAGAGAATGTGTAAAAGATGCTAAATCGATTGACGATTTTGTTCCACCGACGGTCGCCGAATATATCAGGAAGAAGGGTTTATATAGGCAGGGGTAAATAGCTGCGTGTTGTGTAGTGGCACATTGCAATGTGCCACTACTTGACTTTTCTTATCAGTGTGATACACTTGTGCTGAAGTAAACGTTAGAACAACTAAACGGAGGTGTTTCATGG
>CAYZXR010000163.1:0-2052 GCA_964482475.1 uncultured Planctomycetia bacterium
CGACTTCAAAGTGATGTGGACATAAGTTCATCACCTGATGTTAGGGAATATTTTGAAAAATTAACCCGCGAGAAGAAAGAGAAAATCTTAATAGATTTCGAAAACATTGATTATGTGGATTCATCCGGGTTGGCCACTTTTGTGGAAATTTTAAAAAACATGCGAGCGTATGGTGGGAAGTTAAAGCTAATAAGCCTTTCTGATAAGGTGCGGGGGCTTTTTGAAATAACAAAACTGGATAAACTATTTGATATCGCAACTTCCGAGGCTGATGCGCTAAGTTCTTTTTAAAAAAAGGATAAAATAATGAAGAATCCGATAGAGACTATGGGCGTGGCTTTCCTTGGCTTTTCTCGCGAGGTATGCGGGGTTCTTACTCTTTTGCACAAAACTATAACGTTTTCTATGGTAGGGATCTTCAAAAAGACTCCATCTGCTCGTCACAGTTTATCTCAGCAATTGGTCTTTGCCGGTGTTCAGTCTGTTATCATTGTGTCTTTTCTTGCGTTTTTTACCGGTATTGTTATAGCAATGCAGAGTGCCAGGCAGCTACAGCAAATGGGGACTGTTATTTATGTAGCCGCGATGGTGAGTATAAGCATCGCAAGAGAACTAGGACCCGTGTTTGCGGCACTAGTTGTGGCGGGTAGAGTCGGTTCTGCCATAGCAGCCGAGCTTGGGACGATGAAGGTCTCCGAGCAGATAGAAGCGCTTGAGACACTTGCGATCGATCCGGTAAAGTTTCTTGTTGTTCCGCGTTTTCTGGCGCTATTGATAATGTTGCCTTGTCTGACAATAATAGCGGACTTGATGGGCATAGCCGGGGGATTTGTTGTTGGGGTCTTTAACCTGGGGCTTGATCCATACCGATATATGCGTGTATCTTTCGAGTTTCTGGTATGGAAAGATGTTTGGACCGGTCTTGTGAAAAGCGGGGGATTTGCTATAGCTATTTCCATGATCTCCTGCTATGTGGGTTTAAATACCCGTGGTGGGGCCGAAGGTGTCGGTAAATCAACAACATTAAGTGTTGTCGCGAGTTTTGTCGCGATAATAATAATTGACTGTATATTGACAGGGGTATTCTTTTTCTCGCAGATGTAGGCGAGATAGTAGTAGGGGTTAGAGGCGAGAAACGCAAAGCGCATGGGTAAAGAAGAAAGAGTTATTGGTTGTTAGTTGTTAGTAACCATTTTAAAAACTAAAAACTAGAAACTAAAAACTAATAGTTTTTGGGTGGGGTTAATAGCCGTGGAGGCAAATGTGGAGACAAAAAAAGTCGTAGCCGAGGTTGAAGGCCTGGTCAAAACTTTTGGGGACAGAACAGTTCTTAACGGTATCGATCTTAAGGTATATGAAGGGGAGACTTTTGTTATCATGGGTGGATCGGGTTGTGGCAAGAGCACTCTTTTACGTCATATGATAGGAAATTTTAAACCCTCCGCAGGGAAAGTAAATCTTTTGGGAACAGATATTACGGATCTTGAAGGCGGAGAACTGGATGATGTGCGAAAAAAAATAGGAATGTCTTTTCAATCATCCGCTTTATTCGATTCTATGACTGTTGGTGAAAATGTCAGCCTTCCTCTTCGTGAACACACTAAACTTGATAAGAGTGTTATAGAAATCATGGTAACGATGAAGCTGGAGCTTGTGGGGCTGAGAGGTTTTGAGGATCTAATGCCGAGCGAGATTTCCGGCGGAATGAAGAAACGAGTTGGTATAGCCCGGGCCATAGCAATGGATCCCAAAATAGTTTTCTATGATGAACCAACCGCGGGTTTGGACCCGATAATGGCATCTGTTATCGACAAACTCATACTTGATTTATCACGTAAGTTATCTATAACCAGTATCGTTGTTACGCATGATATGAAGAGTGTTCTGGGCATAGGTGACAGGATAGCCATGCTCTATGAAGGACGTGTGTTAGAGGTGGGAACGGCTGATGAAATAAAAAATTCTAAAAACGCTACTGTAAAGCAATTTATTAACGGTAGTTTTGACGGACCGATAAGTTTTTTCCAGGAAAAGGATGATTATCTGGAACAG
>CAYZXR010000164.1:0-2036 GCA_964482475.1 uncultured Planctomycetia bacterium
AAAACTATAAACTAGAAACCAAAAGATAAAGACTGACAAAGGAGAAGGACATGAAACTTTCGAATGAAATAAAAGCTGGTTCAGTTATATTGATTGCTATTCTTGTCACAGCTTTTTTTATGCTGAAGACGATACATTTTGCGGATCATCCTTATGAGCTGAAAACATCTTTTAAATATGCGGGCGGACTCAAAGCCGATGTTCCTGTGAAGCTTTCGGGGATTGCGGTAGGGAGGGTAAAAACTTTAGAGTTTATCTATGAGCCTGAAACCCGAGTGGAATGTACAATGATGCTCGATCATGGAACCAAAATACGTACAGACTCGATAGCGTATGTCGAGTCTTCCGGATTTATGGGAGACGCGAATATAGGTTTAACAGCTGGTAAATCCAAGGAGTTTCTGAAACCAGAAGCGACGATTACAAGTGAAGAGCCATTGCAGATGAGAGATCTTATGAAAAAAGCCGACAAGATAGCTTCAAATATGGACGATACGCTACTTGAGGTGAAATTACTTGTAACCAACATGAATAGCATGGTTATTAATAACACGGATAACGTAGATGCCATTGTTCTTAACATAGAAGCGAGTACTCAAAATTTTAAAGAATTCACAGAGGACGTAAAACAGCATCCATGGAAGCTTCTTTTTAAAGGAGAATAATAGTTATTTTTGGATGCCAGATTATGTGACTACGTATGAACAATAGCAGAGAAAAGATCAAAAATTCCATTCTTGCTTTTATTTGCATAGTCCTTTTTCTTTCTATTTCGTATTTCAGGGTCTTTGATGAATTCGAATATAGTACATTAGACTTACGTTTTAGGATCCGTGCTGAGCAGTCTGTAGATAAAGAGATTGTTATCATTCACATTGGTGATGATACTATCGACAAACTCGGTGAGTGGCCCATTCCACGAAGATATCATGCGCTTCTAGTAAGAGCATTGCATTCTGCCGGGGTGAAAGACATTATATTTGATGTATTTTTCAGCGAACCCGCAAAGGGTGATAAGGTTTTTGCTAAAGCAATAAGCGAGACTGATAATACATACCTTCCGTATATTTTTGAGATAAATTTAGATAATCAGGGGAAAAGCTATCTGGAAGCGACCAGAGTCATAGCTCCGATCGTCAAATCTCTTGAGACCGTGTGTAAAAATACCGGCTTTATAAATGTTCAGCCGGATATTGATGGAAAAGTTCGCAGGATATTCGCTTTTATCGAATATAACGGTAAATTTTATCCGCATATGGCTATTTTAGCGGTGCTGAACGAAATAGGGGTTTCGTTCAAAGATGTTGAGGTTGTTCCAGGTAAAAAAATAGTTATAAATAAGGATAGAACTATACCTTTGGGAGAAGACTCAACAATATTGGTGAATTATCCGGCAAAATGGGGACATGCATTCAATCACTATTCATATGTCGATATCATCCAGTCACATGCGGCCAGTTTTTTGGGCACAGAGTCAGTGATAGATCTTAGCGAGCTCAAGGATAAAGTTTGTTTTATAGGTTTTACAGCCGCGGCCTCTCCAGATGCTCATCCATCTCCACTTGAACCTTTATATCCTGGGATAGGTGTTCACGCAAGTGTCTATAATAGCATTCTCCGTGGAGACTTTTTATATCGCTTGAGTCGTTGGGGTAATTTATTCATTCTAATTGTTATGTGGCTTATAACGGGGTTCATTACCTATAAAAGCCATAAAAGTTTCGCTGTTATTTCAATTTTGCTGATCATATCGGCATATGCGGCCTTGGCTCTTGCTCTTTTTTGTTTTACTGGAATGTGGATAGATATTTTTTATCCTCTTGTCACAGTGGTAGGGGTATATGTGGCTATTACTTTCCGGAAGTATCTTATGGAAACACGCAAGCGGGAGGTTATTGAAAAAGAGCTTGATATTGCCAAGGATATACAAAGGAGTTTTTTGCCGACTGATATTCCGCATGTAGGAAATCTTGATATTTATGCTAATATGTTAACCGCATGGCAGGTGGGCGGAGATCTTTATGATGTCGCTCAGT
>CAYZXR010000165.1:0-2033 GCA_964482475.1 uncultured Planctomycetia bacterium
ATGTCATTAGAATAACTGTTCTCTTGTGGTGGGCGTAGCTCAGTTGGTAGAGCGCATGACTGTGGCTCAGGTGGTCGAGGGTTCAAGCCCCTTCGCTCACCCCATTTATTTATTCAGAGAGATTTAATAAAAACCTTTTCCTATTTAGCCCCGACCGAGAACGCAATGTTCGAGGAAGTGTTGCGAATTCCACTGAGCGACCGACCGAATGCCGAAGGCATGAGGAAGTGCAGGAGAAGGGCGTAAACAATGCGACATTTAAGAGCATTGTAGCCCAAACCTGCCTTCGCTCACCCCATTTGATTCAATTAGGATTGACCTTGTCTACGTAACAACATTTTTACCCTTGCCAGTAGTTTGTCTTTATCAAAAGGCTTTGTCACGTAATCGTCTGCCCCAGCATCAAGTCCTTCAAGTTCGCTGGTCTTGTCCTGCTTTGCCGTTAACATTAAAATCGGAATGGTAGCGGTCTCTAGATTTGCCCTCAACGCACGCGTAGCTTCAAATCCATCCATTTCGGGCATCATTACATCCATTATAATTAGATCCGGTTTTTCTACAAAAGCACATTTGACGGCTTCCTTGCCATTGGGTGCCGTCACAACCTGATAACCTGAACTTTCAAATCGTAGAGCTAAAATATCGCGCAGGTCATCCTCATCGTCTGCAATAAGTATTTTTGGAATCTCACGCGTCACCGGTTTTTCTTCTTGAACAGAAGAAACTTCTTCGTAAGGTTTGGGGCTTTTCTTCTTAACTCCTGGGATTTTTTCCAAAACTTCTATTTCTTCAAGCAAATCCGCCACAGAAGCAATCTCTTCCAAGGCTGTAATACCCGCAGCTACTTTCTCCACGCCCGCTTCCGCCATCATTTTTAAACCATTCTTACGCGCGGCTTGTAATATCTCATCTTCGGACGCCTGCGCGGCAATAAGCCCCTTAACCTTATCATCTATTTCCAGTATCTCAAAAATAGCGGTTCGCCCCCTGAACCCGGTAAAACCACATTGATCACATCCTGCCCCTTTGTAAAACTTTTTTATACCTAATTTTTCGATATAAGCACCAAATTGTTGCAAAAGTTTCTTATCGGGTGTGTAGGTTTCCTTACAATCGGGGCATATGCGCCGTACTAATCTCTGAGCAACTACCATAGTCAATGCTGATGCTATTAGATACGATTCCAACCCTATATCAACCAAACGGGTAATTGTTGAAACAGCGTTATTTGTATGGATGGTGGAAAAAACCATGTGCCCGGTCAAAGAAGACCTGAACGCAACTTCCGCCGTCTCCTTGTCTCTTATCTCCCCCACTAATATGATATTAGGATCCTGCCTAAGAATACTCCTTAATCCATTCGCAAAAGTAACATCTTTTATCGGATTAATCTGTGTTTGGCTAATTCCTTCTAATAAGTATTCAATAGGATCTTCAATTGTAACGATATTTTTTGTTTCGCTTTTTATAAAATTAATCGCCGCATACAAAGTGGATGTTTTTCCAGAACCAGTAGGTCCAGTGATCAAAACCATACCCTGCGCCCTAGTAATATTCCGCTTAAAAAGCATCAGATCATGATCCTCAAATCCTATTTCCTTCAAATCTACCTTAGCTTCCGCGGTATTCAGCAACCTCATAACAGCTTTTTCCCCATAAAAAGTAGGCAATATGGAAACCCGCATGTCTATTTTTTTACCTCCTATAGAGATTCTTATTCTGCCATCCTGAGCTTTTCTTTTTTCAGCAATATCTAATTCTGAAAGAATTTTTATACGCGCGATAAGACTGGATCTGAGATCACCGGGAACAGTCATAATATTTTTCAAATACCCGTCGATTCTATATCTCACATTAACAATATCTTCTTGAGGCTCTATATGTATATCACTCGCTCTGCTCTTGACCGCATCACTCATTATAAGATTAACCAGTCTGATCACAGGCGAATCATCAGCTCCCAACACACCAGTATCCGGCATAACAATGTCGTGTGTCCCCTCTGTAATGACTTCTACGTCACTGTCATCAAC
>CAYZXR010000166.1:0-1987 GCA_964482475.1 uncultured Planctomycetia bacterium
GTGATGCGGGTAGAAAAGTATTCACATGTTATGCATATAGTCAGTGATGTTGTTGGAACGCTCCGGAAGGACAAGAATGTTTATGATCTGATAAGAGCCACTTTTCCAGCTGGTACGGTTACTGGTGCTCCAAAAGTGAGGGCCATGGAACTTATCGATAAATTTGAAAACATACGCCGTGGGCCTTATGCCGGGTGTGTGGGGTATATAGGGTTTTCCGGAAATATTGATCTGTGTATTACGATACGAACAATTGTTTTTTCTGGGGACACTGCGCAGATTCAGGCGGGAGCGGGCATAGTCCTTGATTCTGAACCGGAAAAAGAATATCACGAGACTTTAAATAAAGCCATGGCATTGATAAAGGCTATCGAGTTTGCGGAAAAGGGGTTGAAATGATACTGGTCATCGATAATTATGATTCATTTACATATAATCTCGTTCAATATGTGGGCGAATTGGGCGAGAAAGTGAGCATATATCGTAATGACAAGATCACGTTGGATGAAATAAAAAAGATTTCTCCGGACGCGATCATTATATCACCTGGACCCGGTCGACCGGATGATGCCGGTATTTCGAAAGATGTGATTCGCGAATTTTCCGGCAAGGTTCCAATATTGGGTGTTTGTCTTGGACATCAATGCATAGCCGAAGTTTTTGGTGCGTCCGTTGTGAGAAGTAACACAATAATGCATGGAAAGGTGAGCGACATATATCACGACAATAAGGGGATATTCGAGGGGTTATCATGTCCTTTTGTCGCTACAAGATATCATTCACTTATTGTGGCGCTGGACACATTAAAAGAACCAATAGAGCTTATCGCTTGGACGGATGTTAATGAAGTTATGGGGTTGAGGCATAAGGATATGCCGGTATATGGGGTTCAATTCCATCCGGAATCTATTTTAACGGTAGAGGGAAAGAAACTGATAGAAAATTTCATTAAAGGAAAGTTATGAACATAAAAGAAGCGATCAGTAAGATAGTTGGGTTAAAGAATCTTACCGAAGACGAAACACGATCAGTTTTCAACGATATCATGAGCGGCGATGCAACATCGGCTCAGATAGGCGCGTTTCTTACTGGACTGCACATGAAGGGCGAAACTGTTGATGAAATAACAGGTGCGGCCAAGGTTATGAGGGAAAAAGCGGTCAAGATAAACGTTGGATCAGACAGAGATGTTATATTGGATACGTGTGGGACAGGTGGTACCGGCAAGGGGACATTTAACATTTCCACTGTTGTGGCTTTTGTCACTGCTGGCTGTGGAGTTAAAGTTGCTAAACATGGTAACCGTTCGGCTTCTGGTCTTTGTGGGTCGGCGGATGTGATGGAAGCTTTAGGTGTTAAAATTGACGCTCCGGTGGAAGTGGTGGAGAACGCTATTAACGAGATAAATATTGGTTTTCTTTTTGCGCCGTTGTTTCATACAGCGATGAAATACGCTGCCGGACCACGCAAAGAGATCGGGTTTCGGACGATATTTAATTTACTTGGGCCATTATCGAATCCGGCCGGAGCGACTCATCAGGTAATGGGTATATATGACCCTGCTCTTACAGAAACTATCGCTGAAGTTTTAGGAAAGCTTGGGGTGAAGAGAGCCTGTGTTGTGCATGGAGAAGATGGCTTTGACGAGCTTTCAATAACGGGGCGGACAAAAGTAAGCGAATTGAAAGATGGACGGGTTGAAACATACTATGTCACTCCCGAAACTTTTGGAATAAAAATCGCGAAGAATGCGGATATCAAAGGTGGGGACGCAAAAAAGAACGTGGGGAGAATAAGGTCGGTTTTAAATGGAGAAAAAGGTCCGGCATTGGATATTGTTCTAATGAATGCCAGTATGGCTCTTGTGGCTGCCGGATGTGCCAGTGATCTTAAAGAAGGAGTTGAAGAGGCACTTAGATCTATAACTTCCGGTTTGGCCGGGAAAAAATTGGAACAACTTATAGAAGCAACTAATTGAGAAGGTGAA
>CAYZXR010000167.1:0-1978 GCA_964482475.1 uncultured Planctomycetia bacterium
CTTAGTAATTCGAAAAAAAATGAAATCCCTCCAAGGGTGGTCTCTGACGGGAAAAATCTTTTGCTGAACTCTTCTACTGCCGGAGATGAGCCGTATATGTTAGCCTCTAATTTAAAGAATGTACTTGTTTTAGTTGATAAAGACAGAGTGAAATCCGGTAGATATGCTATTTCTGAATACGAAGTTGATACTCTGATTTTGGATGACGGGTTTCAATACTTAGATTTAAAACCGCATATTAATATTGTTTTGGTTGATTCCACATTGCCTTTTGATAATCATCATACCCTGCCACGGGGACTGCTTCGTGAACCTATAAAAAATATACGCCGCGCAGATTATGTTTTTCTAACAAAATCAAACGGTGGAAATCATTTAAGACATCTTAAACGTTTTATTGAACATCATAATAGACATGCTGAAATTATAGAGTGCTGTCATAAACCGCAATATTTAGAAAATGTATTCAAAAGAGGTGAACAATTACCTTTAACCACCCTTAAAGGAAGAAAAATTGCTACGGTCTGTGGTATTGCAAGTCCAACAGGTTTTGAAAATTTCTTATCAGAAAGAGGAGCGGAAATAGTTTACAAAGAACGTTTTGCTGATCATCATGCCTATACACAGCAGGAAATGATCGATTTTACCAACAATACAAAAGACGCGGGTGCTGGATGGATATTGACCACAGAGAAAGACGCAGTAAGGATGCCGCAAATGAGTCGGCGGGATATCCCTTTTTATTTCCTGAGAATAGAAATAGATATTCTAAGCGGACTTGAAAGTTTTGATCAATGTATATCCAGGATTTGCTTCAGATAATTTATTTGTACGGAGTTCCACACAAATAAATCTACATAAAACTTTAAAATTATCAAGGATCTAAAATCCTGGTAAAGCGCTTGTCTAAAGCATTGATTTCAAAAAAATATGAAAACTGCAATAAATACTATTCTTAAAGTTGATAATCTTTCAGTCGATTTTTGCGTAGGGAAAAAATGGAACTCTGCCGTCAGCAATCTTTCCTTTTCATTATATAAAGGCGAAATACTAGCTATCGTTGGCGAAAGCGGATGCGGAAAAAGTGTTACATGCTTATCTCTTGCCAAACTTATTGATGAATCTGTAGGTCGTTACTCAAGTGGACATATTAATTTATTTTGCAAGGACCAACAATACGATATCCTTTCTACAACCAAAAAAGAGCTTAGAAAGATTCGCGGCAAAAAAATTGCATACATTTTCCAAGAACCTTCTGTTTCACTAAATCCCGTTTACAGGGTAGGCGAACAGGTAGCTGAGGCTATAATCGTCAATAGAAATGATGTTGACGACATAGAGAAAGAAGTTGTAGCTCTTTTTGAGATGGTGGGGATACCGGAACCGGGTCAAAGAGTTTATTGTTATCCACATGAGTTAAGCGGTGGAATGCAGCAGAGAGTTATGATAGCCATGGCACTTGCCGGAAAACCGGACATCCTTGTTGCTGACGAACCAACAACAGCCCTTGATGTTACGATTCAGGCGCAAATACTTCAGTTATTAAATGATATCAGAGATAAAACTGGTATGTCGATTATTATCGTTACACATAACCTTGGAATTGTTGCTGAGTTGGCCGATCGGGTGATCGTAATGTATGCAGGACAAGCTGTTGAAGAAGCAAAAACTAAAGACCTATTTAAATCTATGCAGCATCCATATACCCGCGCACTATTTTTCGCACTCCCCAAGCTTGGTCATTCAAAAAAACGATTGACAACAATACCCGGCAGTGTCCCCTCTCCAGACTGCTACCCAAAAGGATGTCGCTATTATGAAAGGTGCGAATACTGGTTAAAATTGGACAATGAGGCAAAAGCAATATGTATAAATAAAACACCAGCTTGGCATAAATATACTTCAACTCATTTCTATCGTTGTTCTCTTTCCTCTTTATGTTTAGGGAGTTAGCCTTTTTTTGGGTTTATTTTCCTCC
>CAYZXR010000168.1:0-1969 GCA_964482475.1 uncultured Planctomycetia bacterium
TTTATCAATATCTTTGACATAAGTCGCTACCCGTATCATATCTATCACACTGTCCTTACAAGGCAAAATATCGTCTTTTTCCACACGCCCGATATCCACCATAACCGAAAGTTTCGTATTTGATTCTACGCCATCAATAGCGCGTTTAACATCATCTTCTTTACAAAACTTCCATTTCCCATACTCATCTCTAGACATAATGCTCTCTGAGCATCTGTACCCAATTTCCATATAGTCAACACCTGCCGCGGCAACGGCCTTATATACGTTGCGAACAAAATCATCTTCAAAATAGTGATTGTTAATAAGTCCACCATCACGCACAGTACAATCTAAAACCTTTATCTCTTCTCGAAACATCTCTCCCCCTTGTTTATCTTCCAATTTTATTTCACGAATTCAATCAACATCTCAATATGTCCGGTTCTTGGAAACATATCAAAAACAATAGATCTACCGATCTTCCAGACGCCATCACGAATGATCACTTTTATATCCCGCGCAAGTGTCGCGGGATCACATGACATATAAAACATCTTATCTATTTTATCCGAGGCAACAATCCATTCAAGAAACTCTTTCTTTACACCTCGCCTCGGCGGGTCAATAAGCACTATATTTTTCTCAAGCTTATTTTGTTCAAAAAGCCCTGGAAACTTTTCTTCCACAATTCCTCTATAAAACTTCGTTCGAGTTGTCCCCGAATTCCTAATCGTGGTTTTTGCGCAATCAATGGCTATTCTTTCTGAATCAATTCCTATTTTTATGCCAAACGCTTGTTTCGTTAAAAAGGAAAAAAATCCGACACCACAATAAACATCGAAAAATGCTGTGTTATCGTCCGACTCACCTATCCAATTCTCCAGGGTCTCAGATATCTTTTCAGAAATATAGCGATTACACTGTGAAAACACATGCGGTGAAAAAGTCATATCTACGTCTCTATACCGATCAATAAAAAACCTTTCACCCGTTCGACCCGAGCTCCAAACATGTCCGTTATGATCGACCTTCAACGTTACTCTCTCATTTCGGCCACTGGCTTCAAGTGAAGATAACTCATTGTTTATGTTGTTATCCGCTATCTTACAATTGTCGATCGCTAGAACCGTGCGTCCGTCTCTACCATAAAATCCATAACCCTTCTCACCTTTGTGCACTGTTACACTACTGCGGTAATTGTACGGTGAAGGCGAAGCTACAATTTCGTCACAAGTAAATTCTTTTATTCCAGCCAATCTTTTTACCAGTTCTTCCACCTGAGATTTTTTATAAAATAGTTCCTTTTCATAAGAAAGATGCTGCAATTGACATCCCCCGCATCTTCCATAATATGGACATTCCGGCTCTACCCTATCCGGCGAAGCTTTATCGATCCGAACGAGTTCTCCCTTGATGTAACCAGCCGTCTCTTTTGTCACATTAAACAAAACTTCTTCACCCGGAAGAGCGTCTTTCACAAAACACACCTTGCCATCGACCTTTCCCACACCATCTCCACCAAATGCAAGAGAATATATCTGTGTACTTAGTTGTCTCATTTTAATCCTTATAAATGTTGATAAAAAACAGGGAGACCCATCAAATAGAATCCCCCTGTCCTAAGCCCTTCGGCGGTATAAAATTTAATTCGTCCTAAACGTCTGCTGTGTACCTTCCCTGTACCCTTCAGTATACCCTTTTTTGTAACCATTCCGATATCCTTCATCATAACCATCGGAATATTCAGACCTGGTCTGCGCCGGAGCAGGTTGATATTGAGTTTGTTGCTGCTGTTGCTGCTGTTGCTGCTGTTGCTGCTGTTGCCCGCTGTTCCCATCATCGGATAGTGAATCCAAAAGAACACCACCAAGTATGTTCACGCCGGCACCCACAAGAGCACCAGTTCCCGCATTACCGCCGCCTGCCGCACTACCTGCAGCTCCGGCACCGGCGCCAAGAAGACCTTGACGTAATATATTTGAAGATT
>CAYZXR010000169.1:0-1940 GCA_964482475.1 uncultured Planctomycetia bacterium
TGGATAAAGATCTTCCGGTAGAATTGGATATAGAGAATATGCGTCGAAGTGAACCTGACAACGCCAAACTGGTGGAATTGTATAGAGAATTCGAGTTCAACGCGCTTCTTAAGGAAGTGATGCCGACTGAAGATGTAAAAGTGAGCGATACTAAATATGTATATTGCGAGACAGAGAAAGAAATAAAGAAGGTTGTTGATAGTATTAGTGTTCGTAAAATGGTTGCGGTTAGCATAGATGAAAATCCGGATGATAACAAAATTGTAGGTATCGCTTTTGCCTGGGCCAAGACAGAAGCTTGTTATATTTCTATCAAGTCCACTAATGAGGGGGCTTCTGATATACCATCAGACGTGAAAAGCATTCTCGAAAACAACAAAATAGTAAAAGTGGGATATGATCTCAAAACGAGTTTATTGGCGTTTTCGTTAGCTGGCATTAAAATTGAACGATTTGATTTTGATATAATGATAGCTGATTATCTTCTGGAGCCATCACTTTCTGGGCGTGATCTTTCCAGTATTAGTTTTAGATCGTTGGGATATGGTCTCCGTTGGGATCGTGGTTCTATTGAATGGGATCAAAAGGGACAAGGTACTTTGGACTTTGGCGGAGAGAAACAATATCAACCTTTATGTGAAGAAGCGGATATGATGTTTAGGCTTTACGGACATTTGAAAAAGGCCCTTAAAGAAAAACATTTGACGAAGCTTTTCAGCGAAGTAGAGATGCCGCTTATACCTGTTCTGGCTACTATGGAGAACGCCGGCATTAAGATAGATGTAAAGTATGTGCACAAGATGAGCGCTTCCATGGAGCGGAAGCTTAAAACAATAACGAAAAAAATATACAGTTTGGCCGGGGAAGAATTCAATGTCAACTCACCCAAACAACTTCAGTATGTGCTTTTTGAAAAGTTAGGGCTTCCGTCTGGAAAAAAGACAAAAACGGGAGCGTCTACAGATGAGTCTGTTTTGCGGCGTCTCGCGGAAAAACATAAGCTACCGGCAGTCCTGTTGGAATACAGGATGCTAAATAAGCTTAAGACAACTTATTATGATTCTTTCCTTCGGTTGATCGATAAGAGTTCAGGGAAGTTGCATACACATTTCAATCAAGCGGTTACGGCGACCGGCAGACTCTCATCAAGCGAACCTAATCTCCAGAACATACCGATAAGAACGCCTCTTGGGAGAGAGATAAGAAAAGCGTTTATACCCGAGGCCAAAGGACGTGTGTTGATATCGGCGGATTATTCACAGATAGAACTCAGGATACTAGCGCATCTTTCGGAAGACAAAAACCTTACAAAGGCCTTTAAAAACCATCAGGATGTTCATAAGTTTACCGCGTCTCTCATATTTGATACTCCAGTTACCGAGGTTACAGATAAAATGCGGACTGTCGCGAAAACGGTGAATTTTGGAGTAACTTATGGTATGGGTCCGTTTAGGCTGGCAAAAGATCTCGGTATAAGCATTGAAGAGGCCCGTGCATTTATAGACTCATATTTCGATAGATATCGAGGTGTAAGAAAATTCATTGAGGCAACACTTGCTTCTGTTCGCAAAGATGGATATGTTACAACATTACTTAATAGACGCAGGTACATACCGGAAATATCCTCAACGAACGCGCATGTAAAAGGGTTTGCCGAGAGGGCAGCCGTTAATACGCCGCTGCAGGGGTCTTCCGCGGACTTGATAAAACTGGCGATGTTGGCTTGTTCAAATGAAGTGGCCGATGGAACAGAAGTAAAAATGCTTTTGCAAGTGCATGATGAACTCATATTTACCGCTCCACAGAAGAAGGCAAAAAAAATCTCTGAGAAGATAAAGAGTTTGATGGAGTCTGTTATGAAATTAAAGGTCCCGACAGTGGTTGATATAAAAATAGGTGAGAATTGGATGGAGCTTGAGGAGGTAGTTTTTGAGTAAGGA
>CAYZXR010000170.1:0-1888 GCA_964482475.1 uncultured Planctomycetia bacterium
AAGCCCTTTCATGGGGTGATATATTCCAACCGTAGTTCCGGCAACAGCCACATCAACATCCATGCCGTATTCAGCCTTAAGTATTTTTGTTATCGCTTCCGGTAATTTTTCTTTCGGATACGTTGGAGTACATGATGACAGAGATAGCACGGCACTAACTAAAATTGCTATGCATCCTAAAAAGAAAAATGTTTTTTTTCTGATAAATCTATGCATTCTTACTCGTGTCGTCCTCTGTACTCTTTTTTTCAACCGGCGGAAGCCACTGGTTTTCTACAGCCTCCTTGTGACCAAATTCCGCGAAAATCGCGATAATCTCGTCATACTCCAATTCTTCACGCTCCAAAAGCTCTTTTGCGAATCTGTCAAGAAGGGGCCTCTGTTCTTCCAATGTTTGTTCCGCTTCTTTAAGACACTTCTGTATAAGAAAATTAGTGTCCTTGTTCAGCGTAACCTTTACTTCTTCAGAAAGTTCTTCATTCGGTATTGATGTATAATCACCGACATACCCCGATTCTCCCATTCCGAGAACCCACACCATAGCGTGTGCCAATCGCATGGCTTTTGCGAAATCGCTCGAAACACCACTTGTAGTAGTGTGAAATTGGACTTTCTCCGCGGCATACCCACCAAACGAGATCATTATCTCAGCGGACAATTGTTCTTTGTTCTTGGAATGCAATTCTTCCCTTTCCGGGGACCATACAACCCCTAGTGTCCCCCGCCTAGGAATGATGCTTGCCTTGAACACACTTTTCGAAGGAGCTTTAAGATAAGTGATCATCAAATGCCCCGTCTCATGATATGCCGTCATCTCTCTTTCTTTCGGCGTCACCGTCATACGATGTTTTATTCCGAGATCGACACGTTCAAACGCTTCACTTAATGATTTCAAATCTATTGCGGTCTTTTTGTAGCGACTGGCAATTAACGCCGCTTCTTTGACTATGTTCGCGATATCAGCCGGACTTTTACCAACGGCCCGCCTGGCCAGTCTTCCGGTATCCAGGTTCTCAACACCCTTGACTCTCTTCAAATAGAATTTGAACAACTCTTCCCTGTCATCTTGTGAAGGCTTTGTGATCATAATCTTTCTATCAAATCTACCGGGGCGCAGAAGGGCTCCATCCATAGCCTCTTCGGCAGCGTTAGTCGCGCCTATAACTACAATATTTTCTTCCTTGCCTTTTAGTCCATCCATTTCAGCAAGAACCTGGTTGAGGGTACTATTCGTTTCCTGTCCCCCCATAGAACTAAATGTTCGTGACCTACCAATAGCGTCTATCTCATCAATAAATATGATACACCCTCCATACCCATACGCGAGATTGCGCGCTTTCTTGAATAATTTTCTTACACGTGAAGCACCTACCCCGACAAAAACCTCAACAAATTCACTACCAGACATAGAAATAAACGGCATGTCAGCTTCTGTCGCGATAGCTTTAGCAAGGTATGTTTTTCCACATCCTGGAGGACCAAGCATAAGAAGACCTTTCACTACATTCCCCCCCATCCTCCGCACATTGGCACTATCTCTGATTAGCTGGACAACTTCAAGTGCTTCCTGTTTGGCATCATGCATGCCAATAACATCGGTCCAGGAGATTGAGACGTCCTTGCCCTTGATGGGTGCCTTGTCTAGCTTGGCGAAACCACCGCGCATAAACGTAAGATACATAAAGACAAAGATTCCGGCGTGTATACCGGCCATTATGAACTGTAGCGGCATTGTTGCCAGTGTCATTTTTCGATAAAATGATTCGAGGGAGTTAAGCCCCACGACTGTAAGTATGAGCAATGCCATAACTATAAAACCTAGCAGAATCTTGACCTTGTTTTCGCGCAACTTCATCTTAAGTACTCTAGTCAACATGGTTATCACTCC
>CAYZXR010000171.1:0-1886 GCA_964482475.1 uncultured Planctomycetia bacterium
GTTTGCGGTCGCCTCCAAATTCAAACTTTTCCCAGTGATATTTTGTGTACCATTCCGCCCAAACATTATTTTTAGGTAACGTCCATGCTCCAGCAAAGGCGAGCTGAGGCGCGACAAAACAAGCGAGCATTAGCACAATGATGATCTTTTTCATAAGTCCCCTTTGGTTATGTTAATTTTATTGAATTATACCCTCCACAAGGTAACATGTCAAGACGGTTCAAGCAGAGTTTGAGGGTGATGGAGCGATTAAAATAGCGTTGACTTAGATGCGTTCTGAAGATATCATATATAAACTGTTAGAGAGGGCTGAATGGGAGCGTTTGTGTGCACTTGATGCGCTTCCCGTTTGCGGAAGAAAAAGGAACTAAAAGCACAGGTTAATTCTTCATGACACGACATATTACGATACTACTACTCATAAGTATATTCTTATTTCTCTTTGGTTTGGGGAGTATGGCACTTACCGATCCTGATGAGACTTTTTATGCCCAAACAGCTAAAGAGATGGTGCAATCTAATGAATGGGTAACCCCAACTATATTTGGTGAACCACAGTTCGAAAAACCGGTTTTGTATTATTGGCTTATTGAAGCCAGTTACAAATTTTTCGGTATAAATGAGTTTTCATCTCGCCTGCCGTCAGCCTTATTCGGTATTGCCGGAATATTGGGGATATACTTACTTGCCAGGTTAATGTTTTCTCCGCTTTGCGGATTATTATCAGGGCTTACTATGGTTTCGTGTGTTCAGTATATCATCCTTTCTAGAGGCTGTGTAACCGACATGGTGCTAACGGTTTTTATACTTTTTGCTCTTTTGTTCTTTCTGTACGGATTTTCAGGAAAGGGAAAGATGTGGTATTTAGGCGCGGCTGTCATGTGTGCGCTAGCGGTTTTAACAAAGGGACCTATAGGCTTGTTTATCCCAGGTGTGGTTATTTTTGGATATCTCGTCACCGGTAGAAGATGGAGACAGCTTCCAAATATCCCCGTATTTTGGAGTATTGCGGTATTTTTGATAGTTTGTATGCCGTGGTATATTCTTGTAACAAAGATTCATGGTAGTGGATTTATTGATGAGTTTTTCGGTTTTAGAAATATAACGCGTTTTTTGGAAGCGGAACATCGTATAGGCAGTAGCCCTTTTTTCTATATTCCCATTATTCTTGGCGGGGTTTTTCCGTGGACTTCATTTTTGTTGTTTGGAACATGGATTGTTTGCAAGAAGGATCGTTTTGTCTCAAACATTAGCGGACACAGGCTATTTCTTGCGTTGTGGTTTTTAGTGGTGTTTGTCTTTTTTTCAATATCCAAAACAAAACTGGTAACGTATGTTCTTCCGCTTTTTCCTGTGCTGGCTATAGTGATAGCCAGATTTTGGGAAATGACGATAATGAATAAGCTGGAAAACAAGACGTCAAAAGCGATGAACGTCGCGTATATTATCTTTGTTGCACTGGCGTTCATTGGTTTGGTTGCCAGCTACATATTTGCAAGATTTGAATATGTGGGTGCTGCAAAGTACGCCTTGCTGTGCGGTGGTATTTTTTGTGCTGGAGTTTGTTTGTCGGCTTTCCTTTTTATCCGGGGCAGAAAGTTCTTATCTTTTTGTGCTATCGTATTGTCGATTATGCTTATTATTGTTCCTGTGGTTAAGTGGGTGTTACCGTTTGTCGAAGCTCATGAGTCGAGTAAATATTTAGGGCTAAAAGTTAAAGAGATGGCTGCAGTGGATGAACCTATTGGTGGCGAATGTGATCATCGTCGAGGGGTAGCGTTTTATACGGATAGGACTGATATTAAGGATATTCATGCGTATGCGGATCTTGTAAATTTTATGTCCATGAAAAAACGAGTTTGGGCTATCGCGCAGGATAAACATTA
>CAYZXR010000172.1:0-1851 GCA_964482475.1 uncultured Planctomycetia bacterium
GCTGTGCGAACATCATGACAACCATCATTAGTGGTAAAATATTAATGCTTGATCCGATCAGGGGCAACGTAAACGGTATGTGTACTGCATCCGGCCTTGAGAGGTCATTTATCCATAAAAAATGGGCCCCTTTCAGCTCTACGGCCTTAATGAGTCCTTGATAAAGGGCTATAAATATTGGTATTTGCAACAACATCGGCAAGCATCCTCCGAAAGGATTAACATTATATTTTTTGTATAATTCCATCATTTCTTTGTTCAGTTTCTGAGGATTGTCCTTATGAACCTCTTTAAGCTTCGCCATGTGCGGCTGAATGTTTTTCATTCTGTGCATCGATACAAAACTTTTTTTGGTGAGAGGAAAGGACACCAGGTTTACAAGGATTGTCAGTAGAATTATCGCGATGCCCCAATTCTTAACTCCGCTGTAGAAAAATCTCAAAACAACCAACAACACCTTGCTAATCCCCCCGAACCACCCATAGTCAAGGACTGCTTCAAATTCGTAATCATACGCCATCAGTCTTTTTTCGTCCATGGGACCGGCATATAATAGGTATGAATTTTTTTCTACCGCTCCGGGGGAAAGCACGTAACTCTTTGAATTAAGCGCAGTTACAAATCCTTCTTTTTTATTTCCTTGAATTTGAGCCGATTGCGGATCATTGAACGGTTTCAATATGACCGCGAAATAGCGATTCTTTAGAGCAAGCCATGAAATAGGCCCGTTTTCGGTCCAAACACCCTTTACCGACCCTTTGCGAACCATTCCTTCCGGAGTTTTAATGTCAGCCGTCAGAAAGCTTCTTCCTCGTACGCTACCTGAGTCAACCACTCCCGATGGACCAACTAAAGTATAAGAAATGGTTTTTTCCATTGTTGAAAGATTCTCTATGGTAATCGCAAGCTCTATATGGTCTGCGGTATTTTGGAAAATATATTTTTTAGAGACACGGATATTCCCTGGACTTTCAAATGTAAACTCAATAAACCCGAGGCCTCTGTTTATCTGAAATCTTTTTTCTTCGAGACCATCAATGGCCGCGCACTTCATCGCAAACAACCGATTGGCGGGAGCTTGCTCCTTTATTAGAACTTCCTCCGCATTTTTCTCATCATCCTCAAAGTCTTTTAATCTCCATTTTTTTACAGATCCTCCGATGTCTGATAATATAATTTCGTATTGTTTTGTCGTGATTTTACTCTCATTGTCCTTAAGCACTGTTCTCTCTTTTTTTGCGACAAGGGGTGCCTCTCCCAGCCCAACTGTATTTTTGGCAGGACTCCCGGCAACATCACCTAGCTGTTGGGTCTCCGCCACGTATCCTTGTACTGGTACGGGCTTCTTGTTGAACAACTTATTCTGAAATAAGAACAATACGGCC
This sequence comes from uncultured Planctomycetia bacterium, assembly GCA_964482475.1. Classification (GTDB taxonomy): domain Bacteria; phylum Omnitrophota; class Gorgyraeia; order Tantalellales; family Tantalellaceae; genus JAHJBY01. The sequence goes on from CAYZXR010000172.1 coordinate 1,386, forward strand.
AGCGATAACACTAACGCTATAAGCATCTTTTTTTCCATAATCTCTAATGTCCTTTGTTGACTGTTTTGTCGTATTTTTCAACTGGATCATATCCACCACGAGAAAAGGGGTTGCATTTCAGTATCCGCCACAATGCTTTTCCTGTTCCTCGTATAATTCCAAATTTTTCAATCGCTTCAACCGCATAATGCGAGCATGACGGCTCATAACGACAACTCCTTACTATATAAGGGCTTACAACTTTCTGATATGTTTTGATTCCCTTTATTACCCATTGCTTCATTTCAATATCCCCGCCTTGTGGGCCATCTCGTCGACTTCTTTCCTTATATCTTTTGACAGGCCTCTTCTCTTGATGTCCCGAGTATCACAAGTCAGTTTTACAATATTCTTGGTTCCGCCTGTCAATAATTGTTTGTTGTCATTGAAGAAGCCGTATATGACCCTCCTGATGTAGTTGCGTTGA
>CAYZXR010000173.1:0-1811 GCA_964482475.1 uncultured Planctomycetia bacterium
AAACGCGTTGGATATATTGTTAAGTTTGAAGATACACCTGTTGTAGAAAATCCCAAAGCCTTGATCGATGTCATTGATGAGTTTCCCATATTTACCGGAGAAATGCTTGAACTTGCCCAGTGGATAAAAGATCGATATTTTTGTTCGTGGGGTGAGGCATTGGAGGCTATGATACCCAGCGCGTTGAAGCGGGGTAAGGTCAGCATGACTCAGCGGGTAAAAGATGAAGATCGCGAGATAGCGCCTACCGAACCGCACGAGCCCAACAGGGAGCAGCAAAAGGTATTGGATGAAATCAACGGTTGCATAAAAAACGGTAAGCATGAGGTCTTTTTGCTTCATGGCATAACCGGTAGCGGAAAGACTGAAATATATTTACAGGCGATGGAGAGTGTATTAAATATGGGAAAGTCCGGTGTGATGCTCGTTCCGGAAATATCGCTTACCCCGCAAACGGTCGAACGGTTTGTTTCAAGGTTTGGAGATAAGGTAGCTATATTCCATTCAAGGATGCTTCAGAGCGCCAGATTTTCTGAATGGAAGAGGATAAAGGATGGTAAAGCGAAAATTGTTGTTGGGCCGCGTTCCGCGGTATTTTCTCCTTTCTCGGATCCGGGTATTTTTATTGTGGATGAGGAACACGAACCTAGTTATAAACAGGAAGACACGCCTAGATATCACGCACGCGAGGTCGCGATTAAAAGAGCCCAGATGGCTGGAGTTCCTGTTATCCTCGGTACGGCGACACCCGCGCTAGAATCTTATCATAAAGCCGTTAACGGAGAATATCGTCTTGTTGAATTGACCGGCAGGGTCAGAGAAAAAGAACTTCCTCGGGTCAAAGTCGTGGACATGCGAATGGATTTCGATACGCGCGTAGGTAAAACAGTCATTTCACCTGTAATGGCGGAAGCCTTAAAAAAGGACATAAAAAAGAAACAGCAGGCATTGATCTTTTTGAACCGCAGAGGATTCTCAACATTCGTCAATTGCGGTAAATGCGGCAATGTTCTTAAGTGTGAGAAATGTGATTCCCCAATGGTTTTTCATAAAGAAAAAAATGCAATGATATGCCATTACTGCAATCGACGTATAGCACCGCCGAAGATATGTCCATTTTGTCAGGAAGATTACCTTATGTATAAAGGTACCGGGACGCAAAAAGTAGAATCAGAGTTACGCTTGATGCTTCCGGAAGCGCGAATAGAACGTATGGACAGTGACACCATGTCTAAAAGAGGCGCGCATGAAAAAGTATTGAAACGGTTCAAAGAACATGAAATAGATATTATTGTAGGAACACAGATGATAGCCAAAGGCTTAGATTTCCCGAAAGTTACGCAGGTTGGTGTTATATCGGCCGATGCCAATTTAAACCTGCCGGATTTTCGTTCGGGTGAAAGAACATTCAATCTTATTACACAGGTGGCCGGTCGTGCGGGACGAGGTGATCTTGGTGGTGAAGTAATCGTCCAGACATTTACACCTGAGCATTACGCGATAGGGTTTGCGGCGAAGCATGATTATCACGGATTTTATACAAAAGAGATAGTGACGCGTAGAGAGCTTGGATTTCCCCCGTTTGTGAACTTAGTTAAGATAACTCTTAGATCACGAATAGAGAAAAATGTTGAGATGAGCGCTGAGAAACTTGCTGAGCGCTTGGAGAAGAAGATCCCGGGTGTGGACATTATTGGCCCGGCACCTTCACCTATGGCTAAACTTCGTGGATATTATAGGTGGAACGTATTGATTAAAACGCAGGATGTTGATAAACTGGTTAAAGAATTAAGAACGGCACTGAAGGGTTT
>CAYZXR010000174.1:0-1785 GCA_964482475.1 uncultured Planctomycetia bacterium
GACACGGCCGGTTTCTTCGTCGATCATAGCGTATTTGAGAACATTTATCTCTTCAAGCTTCTTACTTAGAGAACTTGAAGGTGTGTAGTCAATACGACGAGTGGCTTCTTCTAAGGCAACATTAGCACTATTCACGGCATTTTTTTCTTCTGGCGTATATCCTGATATTTGCGCTCCAAGGCGTGGAGAAATGCCTAATGGCGGCAGCTTCACGAGAATGCGTTTTTTTCGGCCGTCCCTGTTTATCATTATTAAAATTTTACCTTCTTTGGCATTTTTCATAAGGGCAATAAATTCATCCACATCGGTCAGCGGTCCGCTGCTTATACTGGTGCGGGTAACAATATCACCGGCCTTTAGACCCGCATATGAAGCAGCAGAGTCTGGAATAATCGCGGTTATTAAAATCCCGGATTCAGTTTTTTTAGTAGATTGAGAACGTTGCTGATGTATCGCTTTTGTGTCTTTTTTAGTTTCTTGAGAAAAGCGGCTTTTTCGACGCCGCGTCATTTTCGCGTTTTCTCCGAATGAAGAAGGCAAGAAGTCTCCGCTGACGGAAAAGACAAACGATAAGACCAGGACGGGTACCAGAATTTTTATTTGTTTTTTAAGTGGGTTCATCTGCGTATTTCCTCTTTGTGATGTGCCGATTGTTGTCGATATTAAAAAGATTGATACTTTAGTATTTTTCTTTAGTAGATAGTAGTTTACCATGGATTCCGAGATACTCAAGAATCTATGGGTTCGGGAGCGTCTTGGCATCTTGCTGAGGATGAAAAGTGGGAGGTGACTAGCTCATCTTTGGTGGCGGAGAATGGGAATAATGGGTATAATGTGTTCGACATACTCGAAAGAGTAATTTTTATAAGTGAGAACAGGAGGAAGAATGAGAAGATCACGAAGTATTTATGTAGTTCTTTTTATCGGTATGTTGGGATTGTTGTTGAGTGTTGTCTCCCCATGCATTCAAGCATCCGCATCAGGAGGTTTGTTGCCGGATGATCCCATGATAAAGATTTGTGCTCTTCCCATAGATAAGGATATAGATGAAGTACTGGCGGCAATTAGCCAGGATGTATCCCGTGATACTGGGATTGGACAGGAATACATCACATATTATTGGCAGACACTATCCAATATCAACTGCATGGGTAAGAAGACAACGGATTATCCGATATTAGTGGATCTTTATGTGCCGGGGTTTTTTGATAATAAACAGATCAGCACAATGATGACGAGCTTGGCCGCGGCATTGGAAAAACATACTGGTATTGATCGCCAATGGGTATTTATTCAGACACACTTTCCTAAACAGGGGCAAGTTTATCTTTCCGGTGAGGTGCAAGTCTGGGAAGATTATAAAGGGCCTGAGAACGCCGCTGAATACGATAAAGACCTAGCTTCCGGGGAAGATTTATAAATATCCGACATTTACGAGAATAGATACAAGGAGAGCGTTATGATAGCTAAGATAATAGGTTCATTTTGGATCATTTTTGGCGCGTTATGGCTGGCTAAGCCTGCAATCCTCAGAAACAGACTTAAGCGTAAGATGACTCGCAGTATGCGTAGGGTGGTCTTCGCATTTGTCGGAGTGTTTGGTTTCATGTTGGCCGGAAGCGTGTTAAGGGCGCCCGGTAATCTTGCCAAAATAGTTGGGATAATAGGACTTATCATTACGATAAGGGCTATTACGCTTTTGACATCAAAAACTTCAGAAAAAGTAATGGAATGGTGGGCTGTGAAGCCCTTGATAGTTTTTCGTATCTGGGGGCTTGTTGTTTT
>CAYZXR010000175.1:0-1757 GCA_964482475.1 uncultured Planctomycetia bacterium
GTTAAAGATACCTTTTCTCCCGGCACGATAGTCGATGCGGACGAACTCATAGTAAAGACATCGTCCGATGCTATCCGAATCAATATACTTCAGCTCGAAGGAAAGAGGGAAATGACCTCCCAGGAGTTCCTCAAGGGGCATAAACACATTAGCGGCAACACTTTAGGCTAGTAACTTCAAATCATCTATTTTACTGTTGCATATTTATCCTTGTAAGTATATAATGCTCAATTCAAAAGTAATGGGGTATCCGCCTTCACCAATTTATTTAGGTATTATTGGGTTATGGCGGATTAAATTCGACCGTATAACTTATTCCAACTTGTGTTGATGTAAGTTTTGGTCTCATTTAAGGAGGAAGAACATGGCGGTAAAAGTAGGAATTAATGGGTTTGGTAGGATCGGTAGAAATGTTTTTAAGATTATTGAAAAAAGAGATGACATGGAAGTTGTTTCCATTAATGATCTTACAGATGCCAAAACACTGGCACATTTATTAAAATACGATTCAGTTCACGGGAAGTTTGACGGTATGGTGGAAGCTAAAGAAAACAGTATCATGGTGAATGGAAGAGAGGTTCAGATCACAAGTGTTAAAGATCCCGCTGAATTGGGTTGGGGCGAGCTTGGTGTATCTGTTGTTGTTGAGGCTACCGGTGTTTTTAGAACAAAAGCACAGATCGAGAAGCATCTTGCCGCTGGCGCAAAAAAGGTTATATTGACTGTTCCCGCTAAAGATGAGATCGATAATATGATAGTTCTTGGTGTTAACAGTGAAGCGCTTAAAGATTCAGATAAAATAGTTTCCAACGCGTCTTGTACAACAAACTGTTTAGCTCCAATGGTCAAGGTTTTGAATGACACATTTGGCCTCAAATATGGTCTGATGACTACGGTGCACGCTTATACGAATGACCAGGCAATCCTTGACGTGCCGCATAGTGATTTGAGAAGGGCTAGAGCTGCTGCGGAAAGCATAATCCCAACTACTACGGGTGCTGCTGCTGCGGTTGGAAAGATTATCCCAGAGATGAAAGGGAAACTTAATGGCATGGCTATGAGGGTTCCTGTGAAAGACGGATCTGTAGTTGATCTTGTAGCCGAGCTTGAAAAAGAAGTTACTATCGAAGAAATCAACGCCGCGATGAAAAAAGCGGCCGAAGGTGAAATGAAGGGCATACTGGAATATACGGATGATCCGATAGTGTCAGTTGACATCATAGGAAATAGTCATTCGTGTATATTTGATTCACTCGCTACAATGACCATGAATAAGACAATGATAAAAGTGGTTGGATGGTATGATAACGAGTGGGGATATTCCAACAGGGTTGTTGATCTTATCGACAAATTGGTCGCTAAAGGTCTCTAAACACACTTGTCTCGTAACATGGGAGATGATTTATGAAAAAAGTGATCACTGACGTTTCGGTTAGCGGAAAGAGAGTGTTGATGCGCGCTGATTTCAATGTTCCGCTGAATGAAAAGCGGAACATTACAGACGACAGTCGTATCGTCGCTGCGCTTCCGACCATAAAGTATGTGCTGGATAACGGCGGTAAGCTTATACTTATGAGTCATTTGGGTCGCCCAAAAGGTGAGGTGAAGACAGAGTTTAGTCTTAGCCCCGTAGCTGATCGGCTTTCTACGCTACTCAAGCTGAATGTTCAGAAAATGGATGACTGCATTGGAGAGCATGTCGAAGAAACTGTGGATAAAATGAAGGCGGGAGATGTTGTACTTCTTGGAAACCTGAG
>CAYZXR010000176.1:0-1742 GCA_964482475.1 uncultured Planctomycetia bacterium
ATGACGGAGTTGCCATTTTACACAACTCTATCTTTTATAAACTATCGACTACCTTCATATTCTCTTATGATATCCAAATCCTTGTCCCCACGACCGGACAAACACACCACAATTATATCTTTCTTTTTTGTCTTCCGTACCAGCTTCTTTAAATATGCAATGGCATGCGCCGATTCAAGTGCTGGAATAATACCCTCCGTCTCACACAAAAGTCTCACACCGGCTATTGCCTCGGCATCAGTGATCGATACATATTCCGCTCTTCCGATGTCTTTGTAATACGAATGTTCCGGACCAACCCCGGGATAATCCAAACCGGCGGATACAGAATGTGCCAGTTTTACCTGCCCATCTTGATCTTCAAGCAAAAGACTTTTGCTACCGTGTAAAACACCAGTTCTTCCTTTGCGAAGCGGAGCGGAATGATGCCCGCTTGCAATACCAAAACCTGCGGCTTCGACACCAATGAATCTCACTTCCTTATCTTTTTCGAATGGATAAAACAATCCAATAGCATTACTTCCTCCTCCGACACAAGCAAGGAGATATTCCGGCAATCTATGTTCTTTTTTAAGAATATCTTTACGCACTTCCTTTCCTATAATTACCTGAAAATCCCTCACCATCATCGGATAAGGATGCGGACCAACAACAGACCCGATGATATAATGTGTATCCCTGACATTGGTAACCCAATCCCTGATCGCTTCATTTGTCGCGTCTTTCAAAGTACAAGACCCCGACTCGACAGGAATAACAGTTGCCCCTAAAAGTTTCATGCGGAACACATTAAGGCTCTGTCTCCTGACATCCTCAGTCCCCATATAAACATCGCATTTCAGACCGAATAACGCGGCAACAGTAGCGGTTGCCACACCATGCTGTCCAGCTCCGGTTTCAGCTATCAGGCGCTTCTTTCCCATTTTAACCGCAAGAAGAGCCTGCCCCAATGTATTGTTGATCTTGTGTGCTCCCGTATGAAGTAAATCTTCTCTTTTTAGGTATATCTTAGCGCCACCCAATCTTTCTGTAAGAGCCTTCGCGAAATAGAGTGGAGTGGGCCTGCCTGCATACTCCTTCAAATAAAAAGTCAGTAGTTTCTTGAAATCTCGGTCTTTACATATTTCATTATACGCCGATGTTAATTCCGCAACGGCAGGCATCAATGTCTCAGGAATAAAACGTCCTCCATATGAACCGAAATATCCCCTTTTATCAGGCACTTTAGGCATTTTTCGCATTTAGGATAAACTCCTTGATTTTGTTTTTGTCTTTTTTCCCCACAACCTTTTCCACTCCACTTGAAGTGTCCACCCCATAAGGCCGCAATTGCGCAACCGCGGCGGCAACGTTTTCCGGATCAAGTCCTCCGGCAACAAAAAAAGGTTTGCTACCGGAAAATTCCTTCAAAACATTCCAGTCAAAACGAGTTCCTGTTCCACCCATCATTTGAGGATGATACGTATCGAAAAGATAATAGTCCACATCTTCATATTTATTTGGCGAAATCCCCAAAACTATATCTTTCACCTTAAATGTCTTGATAATCGTAATATCCCGTCCGTTGGTATTCAAAATCTTCCTAAGTTCCCGGCAAAATTCCGGACTTTCACTCCCATGCAGTTGAACATGATCCAGCTGACAAAAAATCACGTCTTCTTTCACTTCTTCCAAAGTGTGATCCTTGAAAAGACCAACCTTGCCAACATCCGAGGGAAGTTTCAGTATAATATTCTTTACTT
>CAYZXR010000177.1:0-1740 GCA_964482475.1 uncultured Planctomycetia bacterium
AATTTTACCATATCGCACTGAGTAAGAAATTCTTTCAACAACTCTTTGTGTTCTTTGAGAATCTCCGAAACCGTTTTTAAATGGTTCAAAAATTCTTCAGTGGTCATCTCTGGAACACGATAAGAAAATCTTCTTTCCAAATAATGACGCGTTATATCCGAAAGGCCTATATAATATTCCTTAATGCGTCCTTGTTTAGGCAACTCCATACTCTTGAGATGTTCCAGTTCCTCGTACGCTATCTCATGTGCCGAACGCTCAATTATTTTCCTATTTCGATCAATCCCGGACTTCACTCGCCCAAATATCCACCAAACCAACGCACCGGCAACTATAACAATGATCACTACCACAACTATCAGTAAAACCCCCGCCGGCAAAGCCTCCAAACCTTTTATGTCCCTTATATCAGTCTCATCTCCTTTTAAGCCACTATCAACTTCCACAGGCATCTGACTACTGGCTATCTTGGTCCATTCCTCTGTTGGATCAGTCCGATATTTAACCTCTATTGGTGGGATAACATGAGTTCCGGTTTCATATATGCCAAACACATAGGTACGACCCTCGATTTTAGGCCCAAAACGTTTTGCTTTTATTGATTGTGATTCAATAAATGAAAAATCGCCAGCATCGGACAGTTCCTCCGGAAAAACAACCTCCATCTCCTCAGTTCCCGTAAGTATCACATCCAGGCTTATCCTTTCACCAAGAACAGCTTCTTCTTTATCAACTTCGGTCTTTATTTGAACTTCAGCATACGCCTTCTTCGCGGGATATATCATCACCGATATGAACGCAATAACAAATATGACCTTTATTAACTGAACATTATGTTTCATTTTGAAATCCAATCTATCCACGTACTAGACGACGTTCCCTCATCTTGAAAAATCTTGTCAACGGTTCCATATAAGATTTATCTGTCCTGAGATTTATACTGTCCACATTTACCGAACGAAATAATCGTCCTCGCCAGGTAGAGAACCTTTTTGAATGATTGCCATAATATTTACGAATGGTCGGATGAGATGTGTCTATCACGTACGGTTCAGATGTCTCCGCGTCATGCATCCGCACCACACCGGCATTAGGCAATTCCAGTTCGGCAGGATCGGTTATCGTAACCGCTATAACATCGTGCCGTTTGTTGGTTATTGATAGCAATTTTTTGAAATCCGGTGCAATGAAATCAGATATTATAAATGTAATAGTTCTGCGTTTATTCACCCGGTGAAGATACTCTAGAACATTATTTATGTCGGTCCCCTGACCTGCGGGCTCGTTATAAAGCGCCTCCCGTACAACCCTAAGAACGTGTTTTAAACCTTTCCTGGGTGGTACGAATTTTTCAACCCGATCCGTAAAGGTCAGCATACCGACTTTATCATTATTCTTGATAGCTGAAAAAGCAACAACCGAACATAACTCCGCGGCAAGATCGCTCTTAGCCCGGTTTTGGGTGCCAAAGCGGCACGACATCGATACATCCAACAGAACCATTATCGTCAGTTCTCTTTCTTCAACGAATTTCTTAATAAACGGATGTCCCATTCGGGCGGTAACATTCCAATCAATAGACCTTATTTCGTCACCCGGATTGTACTCACGTACTTCGTCAAACTCCATACCGGCGCCCTTGAATACGCTTTGGTACTGACCGGCGAAAACATCCGTTACCTTGCGCGAAGTGGTAATCTGAATGCGCCTCAATCTTTTTATAACATCTTTAGGAATCAT
>CAYZXR010000178.1:0-1715 GCA_964482475.1 uncultured Planctomycetia bacterium
ATTAAAAAATCGTCCTGGAAAGTGGCGGATAAGGCACAGGAATTGCGTAATCTGGCGAAGTCTGCGGGTGTCGCCATTGAAGGTGAAGTTCGGTGCCGTATGAAGATCATGACTTCCACTTTTTTAGTTGGCAAAGGAAAGGTTGAAGAGATAGCGGCTCTTGCCGCTGAACTTGAGGCGAGCGTTGTGATCTTCAGTGATGACCTTTCTCCTTCGCAGCAGAAGAATCTGGAAGAGGCGATTGAAATAAAGATCATAGATCGTACTCAGCTCATTCTCGACATATTTGCCAAAAGGGCAAAATCAGATGAGGGGAAGATGCAGGTTGAACTTGCTCAGTTGATATATCTTCTTCCGAGATTAAGTCGTATGTGGCTGCATCTTTCAAGGCAACATGGCGGGTTGGGTACGCGTGGCCCCGGAGAACAGCAGCTGGAGATAGATCGCCGCCGTGTGCGTGAACGTATAGAGCGACTGAAGAAGGCAATAAAAGAAAAAACAGCTCAACGTCGTCGTCGTCGTTCGGAACGTGAAAAGTTTTCCATGTTAACTATTGCGTTAGTGGGATATACAAATTCAGGGAAATCTACCCTTTTTAACGCTCTTACCGGATCTGATGTAATAGCGAAAAACCAGCTCTTCAGCACACTGGATCCCACAGTAAGAAAGTTAACCCTTTCTAATAATCAGACGGTTCTTTTGTCTGATACAGTAGGATTTTTACATGATCTTCCGCATCATTTGATAGAAAGCTTCAAGGCCACACTCGAAGAGGTAGTAGAAGCGGATATACTGTTTCATGTTATAGACATAAGTGATGATCGCATGGAAGAATTGAGTGATTCCGTTTTTGAAGTACTCAAAGAATTGAAGGTGGAAGATAAGCCAACTGTGGTGGTGCTTAATAAGATGGATAAAGTTTCAGATAAACATGAAGTTGATCTCGCGGCAGGTCTTCTTGAACGTCCCATTGTCATCTCCGCGTTGAAGAAACAAGGGTTTGATGAATTAATAGATCGTATAAATGAGTGTGTTCAGAGAGGTATGGAAGATATCGAATTGACGGTTCCACACAGATGTCACTCTATTGTTGGGCTAATACGGGAAAAGGGTGTTCTCGAAAAGCTGGAGTATACCGACAAAGGCGCATGTGTGAAAGCAAGGGTTCCCTTGGGTGTGAAAAACATGATATTGAAAAAGATTAAAAGAAAATGAATAGATAGTGGATTGAAGTTGACTACCCAAATGGTTAGGAATAAAATATAACTAAGCATGACAAGAAAAAAATACCATACATTATTGGTTGAAGATGACCAGGATCACGCGTTTCTGGAGAAGTCCGCCTTAACTACAGGCAAGGGCAAATCCATGGCGGTAGACCATGCCAAGTCCGCGGATGAAGCTCTGGGAATTATCAAAGCAAAAGACTACGATCTAATTGTGGTAGATTACGCTCTTCCCGGAATGAACGGACTGGACCTAATAAAGAAAATATTAAGAACAAAAAACGCACCTGCTACCATAATGCTCACAGGAGTTGGCAACGAAAAAGTTGCCGTAGCTGCTATGAAGGCGGGGGCCTATGATTACATAACGAAGGATGAAGGCTACCTAAAACATATGTCTCAAACAGCGGAAACGGTCATTGAGAGACATATACTCGAGAGGAAACTTAGTGATACGAGGAAGGAGCTCAGAGAGTCGGGGGCGAAATT
>CAYZXR010000179.1:0-1714 GCA_964482475.1 uncultured Planctomycetia bacterium
AGGACGCTAGATTCTCATTCTAGAAACAGGGGTTCGAATCCCCTTGGGGCTACCATAAAAAAAGGCATCATTTATTGATGCCTTTTTTTATGGTTCGATAAATCGTACAACCCTCTTTATCACCAAGAGATTTATCTATGTCTCCCCTCGTTTTTGTCTATAAAATGCATTTTATAGACAAAAGCCTCGTTCCGACATCATCCCCTGCGTGGGACCTTCGCACCTAGCACAGCTCGGTGCTCGGTTTCCCCTTGGCAGAGTCAAATGGATGACCAAGTGCGATCAGATCCCCCCGACAGTTAATTTAAGAGTTGTATATCTTTTTTACAAAATCTCTTACTCTAATTAAATAATGGTTTGTTTGATTCTGAAAAGAAAGCACTTCATTAAGCAAAGATTGGAAATATCCATTGTGCACTAATCCCAAAACTCTTCCCATTTTATGCACTTCCGGAGTACGATAGTGGTTATCTAATAGCTCTACATTTATAATAAAACCCCTGAATTCCCTTGTTATCTTATTGGTGGATCGTTCGGATAGCTTTAAAAATGTCCTTTTCCTACTTTTGCTGGTATCGACCCTTTTGAAATCTATATTCTTATCAATTTCTGAAATCAATAAAATAAGTTTTTCTATCATTGCCCTTGTTGCACAAGAAAGCACAAATAGTTCGGAATATTGGGATAAAATGTCTTTTTGATGCAATCTTATACACCCTAATATCGACACTGCTCTTAATACAAAAGCATCTAAAAGAATCTTTTTTACTTTTTCTGGAACATTTCTACTCTTCATAACCTCGTCACATGACGAACTAGCAAGTATGTCTATTTTTTCGGATAATTTTGAACTGCGAATTAGCTTATACAAGGATTCACTATTTGCTCCACCTATAGGAATATATCCAAAGTTAATTAAATCAAATTCGAGATTGTTAGGCTTTTTTAGTGCTTCTTCCAATGGAATTACATTTTTGAATTTTCTTTTTATTTCAACCAAGTCCTTACTTGCTATATGTTTACCTTTACTGAAATGTAAACAAAATATATTTTTACTGCTAGTTAAAACACCAAAATCTACCTTATTCAAACTAACTGCCAATATATGTGAAAACCCATATCTTAAATCAGCATCAATGCTATTTGCATCAAGAAAACTTAATATTTGTTTTTTATTCCACAAACTAATCGGAAACAAAATAATGGACTTCATCCCCACCCCTGTGTGTTACTCATGCTAATTACCGCCTGCTTTCTATAAATGTTTTTCCTCATTATAAACCCAAAATAATACACTAACAAGCAACTTATAGAATCAGCGTTGAAAGAGCGTGAAGGCGCGCCGTTCCGGGCTATAATCCTCCTTTTCGTCGGATCATTTACGCCCTGCACGGCATTTCCTCATGCCTTCGGCATTCGGTCAGAAACCGAAGCGAAACAAAGTGAAGCGGAGGTCCTCGCCTCGCGATGTTTTCATATACTCCAACGGCGAGAAACCGAAGCGAAACGAAGTGAAGTTGAGGTCCTCGCCTCGCGCATGCATTACGAGGAGGACCATAGGAAAATGTATTTTCCTATGTTACGACGATGAAATGCATAGTGATCGAACTTTGTTCGATCACGTACCATAAAAAAACCCGGCAGAAGCTATTAACTCCGTCCGGGTTATTTTATGGTGCGCGAGAGAGGATTTGAACCTCCACAGGGTTGCCCC
>CAYZXR010000180.1:0-1706 GCA_964482475.1 uncultured Planctomycetia bacterium
ATTATCCCGCTCACAATAAACAATAACAAACTCACATTACTTACCTTTGTAATAGTTTAAGAACCAATTTGCCGTACGCTGCAACCCTTCTTCCACAGAAACAGGTTGATTCCATCCAAGCCAATCCCTTGCCTTGCTAGAATCAACTACCAATGAGCTAAATAGGCGTTTATAATCTTTTTCTTTTCCCAGCAGTTTAACAACAAAACTCAAAACTTTTGGAAACGGAAAAAGACGTGATTTGCATCCTAACGCTTTGGCAAGTTTACGAATAATATCCGGCGTTGAAAGATCCTCTCCATCACTTACCAGAAAAGTTTCTCCTGCCGCGTTTGGATGTCTTGCGCAAAGTGCGAGTATATCTGCAAGGTTTTCTACAGCTATCATACTCCGGCGATTATCAATACCACTAAACGGCAAAGGTATCCCTTTATTTACCCAGTTTAATAAGCGAAAAAAATTACCGGGAACCCATGGTCCATAAACCAAAGGAGGACGAACAATCACTATTTCAAGTGTTTTATTTGCCGCTATATCCCTAATCACACACTCGGCTTCCCACTTAGAAACTGCGTACAGATCTTCCGGGTTCACAGAGTTTTCTTCTGTGAATGGTCTACCCGTAGTTTCCCTGCCATTAACACCTATGGAACTGACAAACACCATCCGTCGCACACCTGCTTCCACAGCCATACGGGCAAGACATTCAGTTCCCAGAACATTTACATGTCGATATTCATTTAAAGGATACCTGGAAGTTTCTTTCATAATATGGGCTCGGCCCGCAAGATGCACCACAATTTCAACACCCTCTAAAGCTTTTGCCCAATCCGTATCCGGTCCTATATCCCCTATTGCAATCTTGTCAAAATCCCTTAAAAGATCTTTTTCTCCGTGCCGGGCCCCTGCAAAAGAACTGTCCATTGACCTCACCGCACATCGCACATTTTCGCCTTGTTTTTTTAATTTTTCGCAAAGAGCACGGCCAATAAATCCATCTGCTCCAGTAACCAAAATAGATGCCATATTTCTCCCAAATTTAAGAGTTTCTATTTGTACCAGACTGTACGATTGATATAATCGATGTAACTTAAAATGATCCTTACAACTTTTTTTGAAACATTCCCTGTATCATAATCCTGAACCAGTTCAAAGTGACGATCTGTCCTGGAATGCTGAGCAGTCACTATATCTATCGCATTTATGACCTTATCCGCTTTAAGCCCGCACATAATGAGCGTCCCTTCGTCCATCCCCTCGGGACGCTCATGGGCCTGGCGAATGGTTACCGCCGGAAAATTCAAAATAGATGATTCTTCCGTTATCGTCCCGCTATCGGACACTACACAAAAAGCATTGATCTGAAGCTTTACGTAATCAAAAAAACCTAGTGGTTTTAGAAATTTTATAGATGTTTTTTGAACATTAAACCCACCTTCTTCCAGCCTTTTCCTTGTCCGAGGATGCGTCGACACAATAACAGATTTGCCATATTTCTGCTCGATCATATTTAGCGTCATAATAAACTCTTTCAGGTTCTCCTTTATATCAACATTTTCTTCACGATGGAAACTAACCAACACATAATCTTCCAACTTCAACTTTAATTGTTTATGAATATTGGACTTTTCTATTTGCGGCATATAATATTCTACTACTTCTTTCACAGGCGACCCTGTTTTTATGACAGTTTCGGGTCTGATCCC
>CAYZXR010000181.1:0-1696 GCA_964482475.1 uncultured Planctomycetia bacterium
GAGCGCAGTTCTATCCATGGAGCATGATATACGCTGATTCCATAAAAGATTTTAGTTTTCCTTTCTGGACTAGATTTTTCCAATCAGGGTTCCCCTTAATGGCGGAAGGACAGGTTGGTGGGTTTTATCCGTTCAATTTTATTTTCTTTTTTATGCTCCCATTTAGATGGGCCTACAATTATATCGTAGTATTTCATTTCATTCTAGCCGGTCTTTTTACTTACGTTTATACGAGAAAACTTGGGGGATGTCAGTGGGGCGGTTTTGTTGCGGCGCTTCTTTTTTGTTTTGGGAGTGCGTATGCAGGTTGTTTTTATAATACTGTGACAGTTAAGACGCTCATATGGGTGCCGTTGGTTTTACTGCTTTTTGAACAATATTTCGACAATAAAAAAATGGGATATATCCTTGGAGCGGGACTTGTCTTGGGCATACAACTCCTTGCGGGTTTTGCACAGGTGGCGGCCTACAGTGCTTTATTTTATTTAGTCTATTTTATCTATGGACTTAAATTGCGAGGCACACTAAAAATAAAAGATATTTTTGTAATTGTGATCGGGTTGTTTATTGCTGCATTGATCTTTGCCCCGCAGTTCGCGTTAAGCTGGCCTCTAGCGAAGGCATCAACGCGAGCGGATGCGTCTTTAGGATTTGCTCTTTGGGGATCGTTTGCACCGTTCAATTTCATCAGTTTAGTTTTTCCATACTCCGTTTTTTGGGGGACAAGATTTTATGTGGGCGTATTAAGTCTACTTTTTGTCATTGCTTCGTTTTTTAAACTAAAACGCACGATAGTTATGCGTCCGATTTTCGTGGTGCTTTTGCTATCCATCTTTTTCGCTCTCGGAAAATATAATCCCCTATATGTGATATTTCTGAAACTGGCAAGTTTTTACAGCTTTCGAAATCCCTCGAAGTTCCTATTTTTTGGCATGTTCGCAGCTTCGGTTATGGCAGGATGCGGGTTTACCACATTTTTTTCCGATTTTGATCAATATATTAGAAAAAAAATACTCCGGGTTTTCACGGTATTCATAGCGGTTGCGCTGGGTGTGTTTCTCGCTGCCAGAGGAATACTGCTGATGTTTGGTGAGAAAATAGTCGATTTTGGGATTTGGTACGTGACTAATCATGTTTATGGAAAGAGTTTTCACCGGTATAGTCTTACCACCTATATTGATAAAGCGACAAATTTTTACGGAAACATGGTACAAAATGCGTCTATTTTTAATCCATTCGTATGTGCTTCGATAATATTATGTGTTGTCGCGTTAATTGCTTCCAAATATTTGTCGAAAAAAAGTGTCACCAGACCTCTTTTGAAGGGGGCGATTGTTTTCGTGATATTTTTGGATCTTCTCATATTTAGTGTTTATGGAACAGGGTTCAGAGGGAATATTGAAAGTTTTGATACTTTAGGACATGATCATTCTGTCATATTCAAGACAATATCCCAGGATACGTCTCTCTTTAGGATATTGCCGTATGGTGTTTCTTCCGGAGAATTGCCTGTCTGGGCTTTGCCTAACGCTAATGCTTCTTATGGAATAGATAGTGTGGCGGCTTATTCACCCCTTGTTTCAAAATTGTATCTTAATACATTATCAGGCGCCGAAGTTGTAGATAACTCTCTAGGGCTTTTGAAACCAAAACCAGATTTTATTGCAAAAAACAAGAACTTGCTTAAATTATTGAA
>CAYZXR010000182.1:0-1692 GCA_964482475.1 uncultured Planctomycetia bacterium
AAGTTAGAACCTGTTTGGTGGGGTCACTATATACCTATTTATCACCACCAAGAAAACCTGGTTATCATATAATCTCCTCATACAAGTAATTGACGTACTAGGATTTGTTTTGTAACATATGGTCAGTCATATATAACCTATCACCGAATAAAGCGCTTGAAGGAAAAAGCCAAAGACAGTGGGAGTTTTTAGTATTATGGATAATAAACAATATACTCAAAAAGAAATAGATAAGTGCATCGCCCTTCTTGACCATTTTTCGCGTCATGGCAGCGAGTTTGCTAAACTAGCTCATGAGAAACAAATTGAACTAATGAAGGCTGCGGGAGAGCTGTCAAAACCAGATCGTGAAAAATTAAAAGAGAGACGGAAGGCGATCTGTAAAATAAATAAGCAGAAGGTTAAAAAGAAGCAACGAAAAGCACGGGCCGCGACCGGCATACGCTCAGCAAGAGAAGAAACAGTTTTTACGGCGCCGCTTCAAGTCACTGACAAGACGGATACCGCAAAGACATATCGGGTTTTACCTTCTCCTCAAAACTGTTACGTGTGTAAGACTGAGTATAGTAAGCTGCATTTTTTTTATGATGCACTTTGTCCCTCATGCGCGGAACTCAACTATAAAAAACGATTTCAAAGCGCGAACTTACAGGGCCAGGTAGCTTTAATAACCGGCTCTCGCTTGAAAATCGGATACCAATCGACCGTAATGATGTTACGCGCCGGTGCTACGGTGATAGCAACTACCCGGTTCCCGGTGGATTCTGCATTGCGATTTGCTAAAGAAAATGATTTTGAAGAATGGGGCGACCGTTTACACATCTACGGCCTTGATCTAAGACATACTCCCAGTGTAGAGATCTTTTGTGCTCATATTGAGCAAAACTATCAGCGCTTGGATATTTTGATAAATAATGCTGCTCAAACAGTGTGTCATCCTCCGGGATTTTATGCTCATTTAATGCCTAACGAAACCAAGGTATTTAATGAGCTTCCTGAAACAGCACAAAAACTGATGCAGAACTATCATTTATGCATTAATAAACTGATTTCTTCAAACTCTACGAGCCTAGCAGCTGAATCTGCGCTCCCCGTAAACTGGAATGGAAATCTACCAGGAATCGGGTTAAGGGGGTCCGCACAATTATCTCAAACTCCTTATACATATAATGCAGTCTCATCAGAATCGGTATTTCCTAAAGGAGAGCTAGATGCCGACCGGCAGCAAGTTGATCTAAGAAAGACCAACAGTTGGCGCCTCAAACTTGGTGAGATCCAGACTTCAGAGATGCTTGAGGTACAGTTAATTAACTCGATTGCTCCTTTTGTCTTATGCAATAAACTGGCACCTCTAATGAAAAAAGAAAATACTGGAAAGAAGCATATTGTTAATGTCTCAGCCATGGAAGGAAAGTTTATGCGCTTCAAAAAAGGTGAACGTCATCCCCACACTAATATGGCAAAAGCCGCGCTAAACATGTTGACCCACACCTCAGCTAGTGAGTTTGCCGAGCACGGTATTTTTATGAATGCGGTCGATACCGGATGGGTGACGGATGAAGACCCCGAGCAATTATCCAGGAAGAAAAAGGACATACATGACTTTCAGCCTCCATTGGATATAGTTGATGGAGCGGCGCGGGTATGCGATCCTTTTTTTGACGGCATTAATACCGGCAAACATTGGTGCGG
>CAYZXR010000183.1:0-1688 GCA_964482475.1 uncultured Planctomycetia bacterium
ATATAGCAATGAACAACTTTACTTAAAGTTGAACCATGCGACGTCCTTCTAGCATAATAATTGTAATTTTTTTTCAGTGTGTTCTTATGGAATTTATACCCCATTCTGTTTAAGAGCTCTCTAACTTCTGATACCGATAAAACATAAAAGAGCATAAGTACATCAGCTTGCTTGGCGACTTTGTACTCATTCGGAGATTTTCCTTCTGCTTTCAAGATCCGATCCATGCGCATGATGTTCTTATATTTTGCTCTATACCCATCCCAGTCGAGCTCTTTCAACCCAAAGTATCCGTCAAATTGCTCTATGACTCCGTCTTTGTCTATAGAAACATTCATACGTCTACTGATATCTTCCCATTTTTCAATTGCCTTATTTGTCAAACCAAGTTTTCTAAAAAGCCTGGTTTTATGTTGTATCGGTAAGATATCTAAGACTTCTAGCGCCTTAACAAGCGTCCACGCGAGCAATATGTTAGTGTAAGCGTTGTCTTTGAACCCTGGTTTTTGCGCCCCTGGGAGCCTCTCATGAAACTCATCCGGTCCCATGAGACCTGTTGTATGATAACGCCCATCTTTCGGATCATATCTTGATAGACTCGCCCCGAATTGCGCGATAGACAATAACATTTCTGCACCATATTTATTAAGAAAATCTTTGTCGGCCGTAGTTTCCCAATACTGCCAAACGTTGTGAGCTATGGCAAATGAAACATGCCTCTGACGACAACTATGGTCAGGTCCCCATTTACCTGACATTGGATTCAAATGAATAGTTTGCGTTTCTTCCTCTCCGGTTGAACCACTCTGCCAAGGAAACATAGCCCCGTCATATTTATTATCCCGTGCATATTTTCTTGCCGGTTGAAGTCTGTTATACCTGTACATCAAAAGCGCCTTAGATATACTGGGAATATGTGTATCAAAAACGGGTAAAACAAATAGTTCATCCCAAAAAATATGACCTCTATATGCTTCACCATGCAAACCCCTGGCTGGAAGTCCAGCGTCTATCGAGACATTATGGATCGACGCTGTCTGTAGTAAATGAAATATGTGCAGTCTTATTGTCTTTTGAAGAAAATCATCTCCTTGGATCCTTATATCAAATTTCTCCCAAAGCCTGCTCCACTCTTTTTTATGTGATTTTAATAGAACGTCGAATCTGACCGACCTTTCTGCTGAATGCACTGCCGCTTTAACGGGATTCCTTACCCCTTTATCTTTTGAGGTGTACATAGAAACTACTTTTTCGACTACACAGCACTGCCTCCGTCCTACAAACACACCAAAATCCTGGCATATCATTTTTTTCTTTTTTACAAGTATTTCACTTGGGGGTCTCTTTTCCTTTCCGCCGACAAAGATCCGAACTCTTGCCGCCTGGCCAATAACCAACTTGGATCGCGTGGTCTTGACCGAAAGATATATTCCATTTTTACTAAAACTTCCTATCGAACAAAGTTTTAGGTGTCTGGAATTTAACTGCCTGTACCTTGCGACACCGGTATTCTTGACTGTACCATCCAAGGCTGACCTAATTGTAATATTCCCTTCATAATCTTCCGGCATTATAGTGTATTTTATAGCGGCACGGTGAGGTTCAGCCATATGAACTATACGTTGCATAGTGATCATGGTTCGGCGTCTCATCTGGTCCTGGATACGGATTTTCACTGTTAATAGACC
>CAYZXR010000184.1:0-1668 GCA_964482475.1 uncultured Planctomycetia bacterium
ATGGCCCTGGATGTGGGAACAAAAAGAATAGGTGTGGCTGTTAGTGATGAGATAGGCATGCTGGCTCAAGGCAGAGGGTATATATCGAGATCCAGCGATAAGAAGGCTGTAGAAGAAGTGCGCATGACAGCCGAAAAGGAGCAGGTTAGAGGGGTAGTCGTTGGTTTTCCAATCAACATGGATGGGACTATTGGTGAACGTGCTCGTGACGCTCGTAAATTTGCCGAACAGGTGAAGGACGCGACTGGGGTGCCAGTGACATTATGGGATGAACGATTAAGTACTAAGGAAGCTGAGCGAGTTATGATCTCAGCGGATGTTTCCCGCAAGAAAAGGAAAGAGGTTATTGATAAAGTTGCTGCTCAGATAATTCTTCAAGGGTATCTGGATAGCGAAGAAATAGGTGGAGAAAATGTATAAGAAACATCAGCTTAATAATGGACTCAAAATCATAGCTTCATCTATGCCTCACATGAATTCTGTTTCTCTAGGCATATGGATAGGGGTAGGCGGTCGAAACGAGTCTGTTCGAGAGAGTGGTATCAGTCATCTGATTGAGCATATGCTTTTTAAGGGGACTTTGAAAAGGAGTGCTCGAGAGCTTAAAGAATCGGTCGAAGGTATTGGAGGATCTTTAAATGGATTTACCGCGGATGAAGCTACATGTTATATGGTTAAGGTTCCCGCGCATCGTCTTGAATTAGGTCTGGATATTTTGACAGATATGGTTTTTAACGCCCGGTTTGATAAAGAAGATATTGAAAGGGAAAAATTTGTTGTCCTTGAAGAAATAAAAATGTATAAGGACCAGCCGTCGGAGAGAGTGATGGAGCTTCTTGCCGAAACTATGTGGCCTGATAACGCCCTTGGACGTTCGCTTACAGGGACTGTTGCGAATGTTAAAAGTTTCAAAAAAGACAAAATGATAAAGTTCAAAGAAGACAATTATCATCCGGCGAACATGGCTGTGATCGCCGCCGGGAAGCTTGTTCCAAAAGAGGTTATTGAGTATGTCTCTAAATCGTTCAAGGGAGGACGTCGCAGGAAAGCGTCGGTTGAGGTCCCTGACGTAAAACAAAAATGTTTTCGCACACGATTTTCCCAGGGAGATACGAGCCAGGCACACTTAGCTGTGGGGTTTCCTACGGTTGCTGAAAATATTCGAGAACGGTTCGCTATAAAGCTTATGAGTGTTATTCTTGGAGGCAATATGTCTTCAAGGCTATTTGAAGAATTACGTGAGAAGCACGGATTGTGCTATGATATCGGTTCTAATTATAAACGCCACCGGGATGTGGGGGAGTTTGTGATACACGCGGGTGTAGACAATAAAAAAGCCTTACGGTCGGTTGTGGCTATATTGGACGAGCTTCGCAAAATCCGGGATGTGGGGGTTACCGCGGATGAACTTTCCCGGGCAAAGGAATTTGCCAAAGGACAATTTCAACTGGCGCTTGAGAATACGTCGGCTCGAATGATGTGGTTTGGTGACAGGCTTATGCTTGATGGAAACATTCCATCTCAAGAATCTGTTTTGAAGGAAGTAGACAGTGTTACTGTTGACGATATTAGAAAAGTTTGCGAGAAAATATTCAAAGCACGATTGGTAAATTTCGCTATGGTAGGTAAAGCGGATGCGACAGATAAGAACAAGATCAAAAAAGCGAT
>CAYZXR010000185.1:0-1635 GCA_964482475.1 uncultured Planctomycetia bacterium
ATGGTTATAGTA
Source organism: uncultured Planctomycetia bacterium (assembly GCA_964482475.1). Taxonomy (GTDB): domain Bacteria; phylum Omnitrophota; class Gorgyraeia; order Tantalellales; family Tantalellaceae; genus JAHJBY01. Next base: position 13 of record CAYZXR010000185.1, read on the forward strand.
ATATTCCCCAAACCAAAGTTTTATCCCCGGCGTATAAGAACTCAATTCGTTTTCATTTATCATTTCCTGAAAAATTTTCAACGCTTTATCTTCTCGTCCTGTTTTATAATACACCCAACCTAAGTGATATGTAGCTTTCAGAATGATATTCTCATCACTGGATGTTTTTATTATTCTCTTGTAAATTTTCCCTGAAACAGAATATTCTCCGTTGTTGTAAAAAGCGTCAGCCTTCTGCAACATGGCGTCATAATACAAACCGCTCTTTGGAAACTCTTTCACTATTTTGTCGTACTGTGCGGCGGCACTTCTATAATCTCCTTTGTCAGCATACAAAAGTCCTAGCTGATAAAAAGCCTTATCTCTCAAATATGAATCTGGAAAATTGATCTGCAAAGAACGAAACGCTAGTATCGCGGCGTCGCCTCTTCCCATCTTTTCCAATATGTAGCCAACCTGATACTGCGCGTAATTTGCCAAAGCACTGTCAGGATAATCCCGAAGGACTCTATCATACAAATCTATCGCGGGACCTTCTTTCCCCTGTCCTTCAAAAATATCACCGATAGCACAAAGCGCGCTGACTACGAGTTCGGGATCGCTAGAAATCTCAACGGTCTTACTAAATTCTTCAAGTGCCTTTTGACCCTCACCACAGTTTAAATAAGCCCAGGCAAGATTATATCGCGCGTTTTCGGCAAACTGATTCACAGGATATTTTTCTAGCAATGACGAATAGGCTTCCGCGGATTCGGCAGGTTTATCATCTTCGTAAAGACTTTCCCCCAACCAATAATACGCGTCATCTGTCCATTTATTTTCTGGTATATTCTCAATAACATCTTTATACATTTCAATGGCTCGCGCGCAGCGTCCATCCTCGTTACATATCGCAGCAATGCCCATCCGAGCGGCACTACACAATTCAGGGGTAGCCTTTGTTTTTGCAAGCTTCTCCAACCATTCTTCGCTTTCAGCCATTTTATACATTTTACCGTAAGAAAGGGCTATTTCATACATAGCAAGGCTCTTCCATGGTCTGTCTCCACCTGACTGCAAGGCTCGGGTAAGGTCGGAAACCGCCCCGCTAAAATCACCGGTGCGATAACGACTATCACCAAGAAGATAATACGCGTCAAATATTTTTTCATTTACCGGATATTTTTCGATAAATATAGTCACCTCTGAAATAGCATCTACATAACGACCGATCCTATGCAGTATCTCAGCCATTTTATAACGACTTTTTATAGCTAACTCATCACCCGGATAGTTATCTGCTAATTCACGGAAAACGTCTACAGCAGTATCATATTCTTCAAGTTTTTCGTAACACCAAGCCTGTGAATAATATGAATATGGAACATATTTGCTCACAGGATAATCGTCCAAAATCGTCTGGTAAACCGCTATGGCCTGTTCATAGCTCCCTTCCTTGAAATAAACTTCAGCAACCCAGTAGGCAGCCATATCGGCAAGATCGGTGTCCCCAAACTGTTCCACAACAAAATCGAATTCTTGAAGTGCGCGTTGTGAAAGTGCCTTTTCGTAAAACACTCTACCGAGAAGAAGGTGTGCCTCAGCTTGAATTCTCCGCGGAGCCTCGGCCCCTATTACCATATT
>CAYZXR010000186.1:0-1633 GCA_964482475.1 uncultured Planctomycetia bacterium
TAAATTTTATGTTAGATGTTCATACAAAGGAGCATGGATATAAAGAAATACAACCGCCGCTTCTCGTGAATGGCTCGAGCATGCGAGGGACGGGACAGCTTCCCAAAATGGCAGACGATATGTATAAAGTAGAAGGAGAGGATCTATATCTGATTCCTACCGCGGAAGTTCCCGTTACTAATATACATGCAGGTGAATGTTTATCTGAAGAGGCTCTCCCTCTCCTTTATACTGCCTATACCGCGTGTTTCAGGAAAGAAGCCGGTTCTTATGGTAAAGATACCAGAGGTATAACCCGTGTGCATCAGTTTGATAAAGTTGAAATGGTAAAATTCACCAGACCCGAAGATTCTATGATTGAGTTCGATAAACTTCTCGGGGATGCCGAAGACATTATAAAAAGGCTGGGTCTTGCATATCGCGTTTTGGAATTATGTACTGCCGACATAAGCTTTGCGGCACATAAATGTTATGATATTGAACTATGGGCGCCCGGTGCCGGACGTTGGCTTGAAGTATCGAGTTGTTCGGTATTTTCAGATTTTCAAGCGAGAAGAGCAAATATTAAATATCAACCATCAGATAAGGATCAAAAGCCTAGGTTTGTGCACACATTAAATGCGTCCGGTGTTGCTCTCCCTAGACTTGTGATAGCGATCATTGAGACTTATCAAGAAGCTGATGGAGCGATTAAGATACCAGCTGTCCTTGTGCCGTATTTCGGTGCTCAAAAAATCGAAAGCTGATTATTATGATGAAAGCGGTAAAAACTTTTATTGGCATATTACTTATCCCATTGGCGATTGGAACTGCCTGGGCATTTTATATCCAAATATCAGGCTTAAACGGTTTCACCAATTCTTTTCTAATAATGGAGAAAGGGGTACTGGCCTATCTTCTATTTCATGTATTGATAATCCGGCCGATTTATATTTATGTTGTGGGGCATGAGCTTATGCATGTAATAGCTACGTGGCTTTGCGGTGGACGGGTAGAGTCATTTAGGGTGACTCCGTCAGGGGGAAGTGTAACAACTTCCAAAACCAACATATTCATTGAATTAAGCCCGTACTTTGTTCCCCTATATACCTTATTACTAGGTCCTATATTTATGCTGCTCAGAGTGCGTACTTTGGGGCTTATGAATCTGAATCCCCTGTTTCTATTCCTGATCGGATTTACACTCACATTTCACTTTGTTATGACAACCGAAGTGTTGAAAATGCAGCAATCAGATGTGGCTAAATCCGGGCTTATACTTTCCCTTGTTTTCATTTTTACACTCAATCTGGTAGTGGTTATGGCGGTATTTTGCCCACTATTCTCGGGATTGTCCTTCACAGCGTTTATCAAAAGCGTGGTTAGCCATTCAGCGGACGCGTATATGTTCTTATATCGGCACGCGAACGGTCTTGTCCAGGGGTTGATAAAAGGCGCAAACTAGAAATCTGTTTTAAAAAGCACAATTATTATCCTTCCATTTCTTTAACCCGTTATCAGGTATACACTTATCCATTGCATTCCAACAGGACGAAAAACTACCAATATTAAATAGTAAGATGGTAGAAATGTTAGGCAAGAAAAAGACAGCTAGATTTTCTTTGCCTTAACGGGTGTTTGTGTTATATTAATA
>CAYZXR010000187.1:0-1626 GCA_964482475.1 uncultured Planctomycetia bacterium
TTTACTGTTTAATATGTAAACGAACCGATTTTTTTAATTTGTCCATATTTACGGGTTTTGCGATATATCCATTCATCCCGGCGGCTGTACATTCGCCTTCTACCCAATCCATGACATGTGCGGTCAAGGCCAATATAGGAACGTTTTTGTCTATTTCTTTCCTTATTTTCTTTGTGGTTTTAAATCCATCCATTCTGGGCATTCTGAGATCCATAAGCACCAAATCATATTTCTTTTTCTTCATCTTTTCCAGAACTTCATCACCATTAAACGCGAATTGAATATCACAATCAGCATCCTCTAACGCCAGTTTCATCAACTCTCGAGAATCTTCATCATCTTCAGCGATGAGTATCTTCATATTTGAAAGATCAATATCCACCTCTATTTCTTCCTCTGTTTTTATCTTTTCTTGAGGAATCGAAGAGTCCTGTTCTTTCATTTTCAATTCGAATAAAAATGTACTGCCCTCCCCTTCCTCAGATTGCACATTTATTTGTCCGCCCATTTCCGCAACAAGCGTTCGCACTATGTGCAATCCCATGCCAACACCTTCTTGCATCTTTCTTTCTTCTGATTTATAAAATCTACTATACGGTTCAAAAATATGAACCATATCATCCGCGGATATACCCATACCAGTGTCGCTTACCTCAAAACGAATAGCACGGGTCTGATCCTCGAATATCTCATCACCTGTGCTTATTGTAAGTTTTATCTTACCTTTATTTGTGTACTTCACAGCATTCCCACATAAGTTCTCCAGGATCTGTTTTAATCGCATAGCGTCCCCTAAAAGTTTTGCGGGCACACCTTCTGCTACTTCAACTGCAAACTTGATATTTTCACCGTCTATCTGTAGCTCTACAGTCTCACTGATTTCTTCCGCCAGTTCGCGAATAATGAATGGACTTTGATGCATCCTGATCTTGCCTTTCTCAACAGCGGCGATATCGATAATGTCCTCTATCAAACGGATGAGATCTGTTCCTTTTCTCTTTATCATGTCACAATATTTTTCCTGCGCTTCACTAAGCTGAGTTTTCATCAAAAGCTCGTTAAATCCGTTTATCACATTCATGGGAGTGCGAATATCATGAGAAACATTCATGAGAAATTCAGTTTTTGTTTGATTCATGTACTCCGCTCTATCTTTCGCCACCTTAAGAGCTTCTTCCACTCTCTTACGATACGCTATATCACGAACATTACATTGAATCTCTTCCAGATCGCCATCTGCTCCGTAAATTAGTTTGCCGAGGGTTTCCATCCAAACATAACTTCCGTCTTTATGCTTCACCCTATACTGCGACAAGTAACGCTCATCCATCTGTTTAACAGCGTCATTAATCTTATCCATCGCTATTTGAACATCTTCCGGAAACAAAAAGTCGCAAAAACGTTTATTCAGAAGCTCTTTCGGCGCGTACCCCAGCAAAGTTAGACAAGACGGGCTAACATATGCAATGGTTGTATCAGGAAGCTGTCGTGAAATCATGTCTCCCATATTTTCCAACAACAGCCGATTTTGCTGCTTTTTTAACCCCATTTCCCCGAGAGTCTGCGCAAGCTGCACAAGATATGATATTATCGGCTGAAGCTTCGACTGGGGAATAATGGGCACTT
>CAYZXR010000188.1:0-1585 GCA_964482475.1 uncultured Planctomycetia bacterium
ATGATGAAGGCGCGGATGAACTGGTATTTCTTGATATAACCGCCACTCATGAGGTGCGTAAGACAATGGTGGATGTTGTAACAAAAGTTGCCGAACAGGTGTTTATGCCGTTTACTGTTGGTGGCGGGATATCTTCCAATGATGATATAAGGGAGCTATTGAATGCCGGGTGCGATAAAATTTCGATCAACTCTGCCGCGGTTCGCCGTCCGGATTTTGTGAAAGAGGCAGCTGAAAAGTTCGGTTCTCAGTGTGTCGTTGTTGCGGTTGATGCCAAACGTAAAACTGACGGTTCTTGGGAAGTATATGTAAGGGGTGGTCGCGAAGCTACGGGTATTGATGCTATTGAATGGATTAAACAAGTCGAGAGCCTGGGGGCGGGAGAGATCCTTCTTACTAGTATGGACAGTGACGGCACAAAAGATGGGTTTGACATAGAACTTACGCGGCGAGTGGCGGAGGCTGTTAGTATCCCCGTGATAGCTTCAGGCGGATGCGGCAGCTTGGACCATTTTGTTGAGGCTCTTACTAAAGGAAAAGCGGATGCCGCATTGGCCGCGTCTGTTTTTCATTTTAAAGAATTCTCTATCACGGAAGTGAAGAAATACCTTGGTGAGAATGGAGTCGCGGTTCGGATAGATAGTTAATCGTGAACGGTAGGGGCGGGTTCTAAACCGTGTGATTTTACATGGCTATGAGAAGGTTCCGCAAAGCCGAAGGCGAAGCGAAACCCGCCCTTGAATTGGACAAAAAACACGGAGAAACAATGGAATTTATTGAGAAGTTAAATTTTGATGACAAGGGACTTATCCCGACAATAATACAGGATGATGTGACTGGACAGGTTCTAACACTTTGTTATATGAACAAGGAGGCCTTGGAAAAGACCATGGAGGAAAAAAAGATTTATGTCTTTCGTAGGTCAAAAGGTCGGATTATGATAAAGGGTGAGACCTCGGGGTGCATACAAATAGTAAAAAATGTATTTGTGGATTGTGCGGATAATTCTGTGCTTTTCAAAGTGGATCAGCATCGGGCGGCGTGTCATAAGGGGTATTTTAGTTGTTATTACAGTAAAGTGAACGAAAATGGCGGACTGACCGTTGAAGGTGATCGCGTTTTTGATCCAAAGGAAGTGTACTAGTTGAAATGTATTATCCAGATAAACAAAAGTTTATAGAGCTAAGCACAAAGGGAAACGTTATTCCTGTTCATAGTGAGGTCTTCGCGGATTTCGATACACCTCTATCCGCGTTTCTTAAAATAGACGAGGGAGAGTTTTCGTATTTACTCGAATCTGTAGAAGAAGCTGAGCGCCTTGGCAGATACTCCTTTTTGGGAAGCAATCCTTCCATGGTTATAGAAAGTAAGAACAACCAGATAACTGTGCGAAAGGGGAAATCAGTCAATACTTATACAACAAAGACGGATCCGATTGAAGAGATAAAGTCTATTATGGATGGGTTTAAATTTGTTGGCACCGCTGGTCTTCCGCGATTTTGTGGCGGGCTTGTAGGGTACATGGGATACGATATGGTGAGATTTTTCGAAGATATCCCTGACAATAATCCTGAAGAGATGGATA
>CAYZXR010000189.1:0-1569 GCA_964482475.1 uncultured Planctomycetia bacterium
CTCCTGCCGGGATAACGGGAATACTAACTCCATACTCTTTTTCGTATTCTCCAACCAGATCTAAAACATCCTTTACCGCGTTTTCAAGCAACGGCTCCATTTGTTGATTTTTTTTAAGGGATTTTAATTTCTCTAAATCATAACCCGCTATGTGGCCACCTGACAACGGTCCCTCAACTACAAACGCATCCGGAAAACGGTTATAACGTCTCTTCCATGTTTTTAACAAAAGTTTGGCCCCTCTTGCTGAAGCAACTATCGGAATCAATTTTATCGATGAACCCTCCGCAAACTCCGGCAGGCTTATAGGTAATCCCGCTCCGGAAATTATGTAATCCGCTTTCTCTTTTACGGTAGTCCTTACCATGTCTTCATAATTACTTAAAGCTACCATTATATTGACACCAATAACTTTATCAGACAACTCCCTGGCCAGTCTTATTTCTTTTTGAAGATACTCTCTGCAGGATTTAGGTACATCGGACCTATTTTCCTTAGTATCAGGAGGAAGACCTACGCTCGCTATAGTCCCGCCCCCACCGCAATTTGCTACTGCCGCCGCTAAAGGTGCCACTGATACCCTGACCCCCATCCCACCTTGAATAATAGGGACCTTTATTTCCAAATCACCCATCACAAGAGGCTTCAATTCATTAATCATAATTCTTTATTCCTCCATCAATATTGTTTATTATTCAGTATCACTATTAAAACAGCCTTATCACCATCGTTTACGGGGCTTCTTCCCCTTACTTCTCATTACCGAACCCCTCGTCCTGCTTCGATATACCGTCTGTGTTTTGAATTCCTCGCGTGGAAACTCGGGATGTTCTATGATGGGCAAGGCCGTCTTTATCAGTTTCTCAATATTTTTTATATCCTTACCTTGCTCAGGAGTAGCGAAAGAAATAGCACGGCCTTCATGCCCGGCCCTGCCAGTTCGTCCGATCCTATGCACATAATTCTCCGAATCGTCCGGAAGATCATAGTTTATGACAATTTCTATACCTACAACATCTATACCTCTAGCCGCTATGTCAGTAGCCACAAGTATTCTGTATTTTCCTCTTTTGAAACCTTCAAGTGCTTCTCTGCGCTGTCCAAGTGTACGGTCTGAATGTATCTCCGCCGCGTTATGTCCCATTCCTTTAAGCAAAATTTTTATCTTGCTCGCGCCTCTTTTTGTTCGTGAGAAAAGGAGAACCGAACCTCTATACTGATCGAGCAATTTACCCAACAGTTTCTTTTTGGCATCCTTTTTTACAATGAATATTTCCTGAACAATACGTTCCGCGGCAGTCCCTGACGGAGCAACCTCTATATGAACCGGAAGCTTCATATGCGCAGCTCCCATTGATATGACTTCACCGGGTATAGTTGCCGAGAAAAGCATAGTCTGCCTCTTTTTTGGGATAGCTTTAAGAATACGTTCTATATCCGGTTTGAATCCCATATCCAGCATTCTGTCAGCTTCGTCTAGAATAAGTATCCCCACTTCATTCAAGCGCATTGTCTTCTGATTCAGGTGATCGACAAGACGTCCGGGTGTAGCAATAATAACACGTGGAT
>CAYZXR010000190.1:0-1559 GCA_964482475.1 uncultured Planctomycetia bacterium
TCTTTTTTTCTGACGGCTACTTTTGTAGCAATACTCGGAGTGAGCGTTGTCTTTCACGTGGAGCAAGGCACTTTAAAAACAATGACAATGAACCATCTAAGCACAACAGTTCAGTCAAGGGGCAGTCATATTGAAACTGTGGTAGATGGTTATGAGGATCAAGTTGCGACCTTAGCAAGAGGGAGTGCTTTCAGGGGTTCAGTGTATACAGACAATGAGAACGCGCGAACAATAGAGAGAGCCGGAAGAAAAATAGAAGCTATAATAAAAGACAATGCGGGTATTGTTGATGTTAGTATCTGGAACAAGGATGGTATAGTAATAGCATCCAGTTGCAAAGAAAAAGGTAGTAACGAAAGTTCTGATGAAGTGTTTCGCAAAAGCAGGGAGGGCGCTTATGCTGGAGATATACATAGTTCTGCTATTACTGGAGATAATGTTCTTAGCATAGCCGTGCCAATACTATTAAAAGGGGAGTTTGCGGGAGTCGCTGGTATAGATTTCAGTGCTGACGAGATATATGAAATAGCTACAAATACAACAGGGTTGGGCACAACAGGCGAGATATCTTTGGTGAACAGAAATGGATATATGATGCTGTGTTCGCGCGCATATAAGGATTACAAAAAGGGGGAGGCTTTCGAAGTCAGAGTGCTTATCCAGCCGATGGAGTGGGTGCTTGTAGCAGGTATTTCGAAAAGAGTTGCTTTGGTGCCATTGGTGTGGCCCCTTAAACTTATAATGTTTTTCGTTGTGCTTGCCGCGCCGATCTTGTCAGGTTTGATAGGAATTTTCATTAGCGTCCCCGTTATCGCTGGTCCACTTCTTGCGTTGCGCAAGGGAACCGCAATTATAGGATCCGGCAATTTGGATTACAAGGTGGGGACTGATGCAAAAGATGAAATTGGGGAGCTTTCACGGGCCTTTGACAATATGACAGAAGATCTGAAAAAAGTTCTTGTTTCCAGAAATTATGTGGACAGCATTGTTAGCAACATGGCTGATATTTTGATAGTAATAAAACCTGATGGAAAAATTGAAAAAGTCAACAAGGCAGCAATAGATAATTTGGGATATGAGGAGAAGGATTTAATAGGAAAAGATATAAGAATTTTAATCCAAGAAGAAGGAGCTTCGCTTAGCGGGACTAAATTTGAGAAGCTTATTGGAGGGTCGACAGTAAGGGATTATGAGGTAGACTTCAAGGCAAAAGATGGCAGTAAGGTTCCTGTTCTCTTAAGCGGTGCCGCGATAAGGGCGACAGGGTGTTCACATATAGGTTCCGCAGAGGAGTGCCAGTTATATCAAGACAAAGGGAATCATTGCGAGGATATCCTGAGGATAGTTTGTGTAGCTAAAGATATTGGTGAGCAAAAGAAGATAGAGAATGAATTAAGAAAAGAAAAAAGTTTTATTCAAAATTTAGTTGATACCGCACAGGTTATTATTTTGGTCCTCGACAAAGACGGTAGCATTATAAGGTTTAATCCTTACTTCGAAGATCTTACAGGCTATAGTTTAGACGAGATGAGAGGAAAAAGCTGGTTTGAAACCTTTTT
>CAYZXR010000191.1:0-1552 GCA_964482475.1 uncultured Planctomycetia bacterium
AACCTGCAGGCGGCATTTTCAACGGGGTATCTAGCGGGACGATAATGTCTGTTTTTTAGAGAATTATGTACCAAATAGATGATTTTTCGAAACTTGTGATTTGTGGCTTGTCTCTCGTTGCTTTTTGACCTACAATAATACACGGATTAAGAACAATAGCGTTCAGGATTTTGTATATAAAATATGTATTTTTAGTGGAAGATTAATTTCGAGATATGAACAAGGAGGCTACGATGAAAAAGGTATGTATGTTAGCGGTTTGTGTTGTTGCCATGGCTCTTATGGTAACAGGGTGTGGTTCCGGCGTGAGCGACAATAAACCGATTGCTGAAGTTAAGACCGAAGCAAAAACAATGGACGCGACCCAGCTTAAAAGTATTGTAGAGAAGTATCAGCAAGCTATTGCAGCGAAGCAACCTCAAATTGAAAAATTGAAGACTCAACTTAAGGCGATACCTATATCTCAGCTTATGGGCGACGATGCGAAGGCTATACAAACAGAGATAGCAAAGATCACAGAATCAGTCAAAGCTTTGACTGATAGAATGAGGGTTTACGCGGCAGAGCTTAGAGTAAAGCAGTAAAAAGCTAAGATCTGACATTGCTACAATATCTGACACTGATGCAGAATCACTGTTAATCTTTAACACGTGTTAAGCGAGGAGGTATGATCATATCATGTTGCCTTTTATAAACCTACCTGTAAAGATAGTGAAGCTGTTTGATTCTAATGCCTCACCCAATGAAGTTGCTGCCGGGGTTTGTTTGGGAATGCTTATGGGATTCATTCCGCTTAATGGAGTCATGGCGCTTCTTCTTTTTATGTGTTTTTTGCTTTTCAAGATAAATAGACTGGCGACAATGCTGGTTTTGCCGATATTTAAACTTCTTTATATACTTGGAGTTTATCATCTTGCCGACCTTTTGGGCGGCGTACTGCTTATCAATATGAATTTTCTCACTCCTTTCTGGAGATTGCTTACCCATCTGCCGATTGTCGCGTTATTAGATGTTAACAATACTTTGGTTGCCGGGGGATTGGTGATAGGCGCGATTTTAGTGTTTCCTGTGTACATTTTTTCGAAAAAAGGTATCGTGGTTCTTCGAGAAAAATATTTTGATCGAATCAAAAATTCCAAATTTGTCCAATGGTTTAAAAAACTACCCATAATAAGTCAACTCTTATTGTTAATAGGAAAGTTAAGGAGCGCTGAGTAGATATGAAGGTGTTAAATACTAAAGGAATCATAATACTAGCTGTAATACTTCTTGTTATTCAGTTGGGGGTGGGTCTTGTTATTTCACCTATTTTGGGAGCAGTAGTTATAAGCAATCTCAATAAAGCCGCTAGCACAAAAATAACGGTCGGCAAGGTCAGCGTCTGGCCTTTGACTTTGTCCTGTTCTTTGAAAGACCTAAAAGTCTTCGATCCGGATAATGAATCCCAGAGAATGGCATGGATCAAGAAGGCTTCTGTGAGGGTAAGCCCCCTCAGGTTATTGTCAAAACAATTAGTCCTTTCACATGTAACCATATCGGGTGCGGAGATAGA
>CAYZXR010000192.1:0-1541 GCA_964482475.1 uncultured Planctomycetia bacterium
GATTTCCGATTTTCCCAATCGATACAATCTGATATCAATGTTTTTTTCTTTCAGCCCAGCTGCATCGCCGGGATCAAATGCACCCCATAGATCAAACTTCGCTTTTTCTTGTGCCAGAATGTGTATGTCTTTTAAGAATTGTTCTTTTTCATAAAAACTTTCGGATACTTCTCGCACTTTTTCCCTATACCTATCTTCGGACCATTTTTTGTTCTTTGGAAACGGTCCGTCCTGATAGTGGGACAATATATCTATAACCTTGTTTGTTTTCTCAAGCTGTTTCCTGGTATCATCCAAACTCTGAGTATCCGGCTCCTTTACAGGCGCAACATGAACCGCTCCCGCCACGCGCAAAGCAGATAGAAAGTCATCTCTTTCCGGCTCGGCAACCAATAACGTTATCTTTTTCATTTTCACTATCATGCGCTTACCATGGCTTCTTTTCTTTGGATCTTTTCTTTCGCTATCTTTCCCGTCACTACTTCCGCGGTCTGCAAATCTCCAAGAAATATATTTATCTTTTTGATGTTGTCCTTCGACTCGGGTATTTTCACTTTTTCAAACAAGTTAACTCTCTGCGTTGTTGTCATAAGTTCCTGTTTTAAAAGCTCCAACTGCGTCATGTATATTTGGATCTTAACCTTTATTGTTATTGTTTCTTTCACGGCTTCTATTCCCGCATCCACCCATAACGGGGTTAAAATGAAATCGTATTTCTCAATATTAAATTCAATTTCTTTGAAAATGGGGATATCTATCCCTGAAATGTTTTCTTCGCCTGTTCGGATCTCTTTGATATGGATCAAGCCCGCAATTGAAACGTCTTCACCAAAAACATCTACCCATTCGTGGATTTCACGTTTGAGTTTTTCTGCTTCCGCCTGCTCGTGTTCCAATGCGTTTTGAACTCTGTTAACCTCCGACTGCAGCTGTTGTTTTTTTAGCTGCAAGGTGGGAAGATAGCGTGCGTACATCTTCAACGCTTCTCTTTGCTTTTTTAATTCGCTTTTTGTAAGTCTTATTTTTGCCATCTTAGTCCCACTATTAAGATTGTCCGGGCCAGAATTCTTCCACTAAATCTGTCCGGAAATTTGTCTCTTCAGGATTGAAACATTCGGCAAGTATCTTCCACCCATTATCGAGTGCTTCCTCTAATGGTACGTTAACTCTGAGATCCATCATATGCGCTTCGAATAAGACTCCATATTTCAAAAGTTTATCATCCCACTCGCTCATCCTAAATCCCATGGCTTTTTTCTCTTCGGTTTCTTTGTATTGCGCGTAAAGCTGTATCATCCCATCCATAATAGCCCGGTGATCCTTGCGAGTATCCTTATTCACCTGCTGTTTAAGTCGGCTTAATGAACCGAACGGTTCTATTCTCCCGTTCCTTAGATAGAACTGCCCTTCAGTGATGTATCCTGTATTGTCCGGCACCGGATGTGTTACATCGTCCCCGGGCATCGTAGTAACAGCGAGAATCGTAATCGATCCGGCATCAACAAAATCAACGGCTTTCTCATAACGCGCGGCAAGCTGAC
>CAYZXR010000193.1:0-1507 GCA_964482475.1 uncultured Planctomycetia bacterium
AAATACCCCCTTGTAATATTCCTAATAGTATGTTATTTTATTCTATCTTGTTAACTGTGAAGAAGATGCTGGGGAGGAGAGTTTATGGAGTTTTCAGAACGAATACAAGAGGTTCAACCGTCCGCGACGTTAGCTATTACATCAAAGGCGAAATCAATGATTGCCAGCGGAGAAGATGTGGTCATTCTTGCCGCGGGTGAGCCTGATTTCGATACGCCGGAAATAGTAAAAAAGGCCGCGATTGAGGCCATTAATGATGGTTTTACCAAATATACGCCGGCAGGGGGGACAGCTTCTCTTAAAAAAGCTATTTGTCGTAAGTTGCATAGCGAAAATGGTTTAGAATATAGTCCCGAGAATATAGTCGTTTCTTGTGGAGCGAAACATTCGCTATATAATATCTTTCAGGTTTTATGTAATCCCGGAGATGAAATATTGATAATAAGTCCTTACTGGCTTAGCTATCCCGAAATGGTGCGATTGGCCAGTGGAACCCCACGCTTTTTAACAACATTGAAGAAAAATGGGTATAAAGTCAGTCCTGAAGATATAAAGGCGGCCATAACGGATAAGACCAAGGCTGTTATCTTGAACAGCCCTTCAAATCCCGCCGGTGTTGTATATGAGAGAGCTGAGCTGGAAGCTATTGCTAAAATATGTATTGATAGTGGCATAAAGATAATAAGTGATGAGATTTACGAAAAAATACTTTTTGATGGTAAAAAACATGTTTCGATAGCCAGTATATCGGACGAAGTCAAAGGAGCGACAATCCTTGTGAATGGCGTATCAAAGAGTTTTTCAATGACCGGTTGGCGAATAGGGTACACTGCCGGGAATAAAGACTTTATCAAGAAGATCCAAACTTTGCAAAGCCATTCGACTTCTAATCCTACTTCAATTAGCCAACAAGCGGCTGAGTGTGCTTTAGTGTCGAATATGGATGACATACTTGAAGCGAACAGATTGGAATTTGAGAAACGACGGGATCTTCTAATGAGCCTATTAGAGGGAGAAGAAAAATTGAAACCTTTCAAACCGGAAGGATCATTTTATCTTTTTTGTGATATTTCCGGTACAGGGATGAACTCAATGACTTTTGCGGAAAAGCTTCTTGAAGAAAAGAAAGTAGCGGTTATTCCGGGTGGGCCTTTCGGCGAAGACAGCTCAGTGCGCATAAGCTTTGCGACAAGTGAGAAAGTGATAGAGGAAGGTATGAGGAGAATTAAAGAGTGGGTTAATGAGTGAATAGTGAATGGATTAAGGGGAAAATAGTTTTTAGTTGTTAGTTTTTGGTTGTTAGTTTTTGGTTGTTAGTTTTTGGTTGGTAGGCTTAAAGGTTGCACTGAAAACTAGAAACCATAAACTAAAAACTGAACTTTAAAGTTAAACTGGGAGAAAACATGAGACAGACGATAGTTGAGAAAATATTTTCAGAACATTCAGAAAAAAGGGCGAAAGCCGGTGATATTGTTATCGCGCAAGTGGATTTTTGTCTCGGACAAGA